>JAFLTX010000029.1 GCA_022509145.1 Muribaculaceae bacterium
GAGCATTTCATTCGTAACGAAAAGGTCGTGGGTTCGAGTCCCACTCGCGGCTCCACTATGAAACAGGAAATAGCAACTTCAAAGGCCCCCGGAGCCATCGGGCCCTACAGCCAGGCTGTAAAAGCCGACCGCCATCTCTTCATCAGCGGCCAGCTCCCCATCAACCCCGCGACAGGCGAAATGCCCGAGGGTATCAAAGAACAAACTCGCCAGAGCATAGCCAATCTCAAGGCCATCCTCGAAGAAGCCGGCGGATCGCTCGACAATGTGGTCAAGACCACTTGCCTGCTTGCCGACATGAGCCTTTTCGGCGCTATGAACGAGGTTTATGCCGAAGAGTTTAAAGCCGTTTTCCCGGCACGCGCTGCGTTTGCCGTGAAAGAGCTCCCGAAGCAGGCTCTCGTTGAAATCGAGGCTATCGCTATCCTTTAAAACTCTTTTTTCATCTCGTTTATCCCTGAAAGAAATACTGGGGCTGAATCAAAATTTTCATTTTGAAGCAGCCCCATCGTTCTATCTTACTTATTAAAGCCCAACATTTTACCCTCTTCAGTCAAGCAAAAACCTTTGCCTCGTGACGCTCTGTGATTTTAACATTTGTTAAAAATGCACTCTGTCAAAACATTAAGAGGCCCACACGTGTTTACATATTAGATGAAAGACCTTAGCAAAGTCAATAGCGCACAGATTTTTGAGATTTGGAAGAATATTTCCGTCGGTCTGCTTACGATCATAGCAGTCTTGGTGGTCAGTAAATTCCTGCCGTTTTATTTCGCTCCGATAGTGGGGCTCGTAGGCGCGGCCTTCCTCTTTTCGATGCTCTATCGCAACAAGCAGCGCCTCGGCGCAGGCTGCATGCTCGTGCCCTATTCTCTCTTCTACTGCATCATCGTCTACTCTTTCCTCTCCATTTTGGTCAACGTCTTCTACATCTGGGGGTGGACCCAACTCCCGGATGAATTCATATTCTTCAACGACCCCTACATCCCGACGCTATGGATGAACCCCATAACGTTCCTCACGATGTTGGTCATCTACCTGAGGCGCAAGCGTCTGCAGCTTTGCATCGACTGCCGCCTGCAGAACGGCACCCACGCCAACCGTGGCACCTTCGGCTCGATCATGAACACCGAGAGCCGCCTGCAGCTGCGCAACATTCTCGTGCTCAGCGGCATCCTCTCGATAGTGATCTGGGTGTACTACCTCATCGCCTACCGCGACATCAACACAAACGCCAAAGACCGCTATATATTCTTCTGGATCACGGTAATAGCCTACGGTCTCGACATCCTCTACTTCGCTTACCGGTATTACAACCTATACCTCGATCTCAAGGAGAACGACGAGCTCATCACCCCTGAAGAGATCGACAACCTGCAAGAGAAGACGTATCTGAGATACTACGTGATCTGTGGCAACGAGATATTCCTCAACGTCAACGATGGCGATGTGTCGAATCCGGCCCACCGCGGCATCGACACCCCCTTCATCACCCACGTCAACTCCCTGAGCGTCACCACTCCCGAGGCTCTGGAAATAATACGCAAGATGACCGACGCCCCCGGCACCCTGCGCTTCTTCTACGGACGCCGCGCCCCGGACATCGGCAAGATCAAGGTGCTCAGGTTCTTCTATTTCCTCGACGGCACGGTACAAGACCACGAACATCTCCCCGTAGAGGGCGGCTGGGTGGATTTCGACGAGGTGAAGAAGCTCTACAACTTGCGACCCGACCTGCTCTCGAGCATGACGATGAGCGACATTTCAAGGCTCGCCACCATTATGGTGACCGAAAAAACGTTCAAAGAGAACGGTGTGAGAAAAAACAAGCTGAAACATTACCAGCCCACATTCGACCTCATAGACGTAAAAGAATCGCCGCTCAATTTCCACGAAGACAAATGGCTCCGTATCGCCGTCTTTAATTCCGACCGCCCCTTCTTCCGCCTGCGCCGCTGGTGGCACAGAATGAGGGGTAAGAAGCTCGAACCCGTTAAATGAAAGAGCTGATTGCCGTAACCGGGCCCACAGCTTCCGGCAAGACGGCCTTAGCCGTAAGAATCGCCCGACAGACCGACGGCGAAATCATCAGCGCCGACTCGCGCCAGGTGTACCGCAGGATGGATATCGGAACCGGAAAAGACCTTGACGAATACGGTGATATCCCCTACCACCTCATAGATATTTGCGAACCCGGCACAAAGTATAACCTGCACCGCTTCCTGAAAGACTTCCATACGGCACTCTCCGACATCCGTTCTCGGGGGAAGCAGCCGATTCTTTGCGGTGGCACCGGGTTATACCTTGAAAACGCGCTGAGCGGCGTCAGACTTCCCGACGTGCCCGAAAATACGGAGCTGCGCAAAAGGCTCGAGCCCTTGTCGCTTCCCGAGCTCACTGAAATCCTATCCGGCTACAAGACCCTCCACAACACCACCGACGTAGACTCCTGCAAGCGGGCCATCCGGGCCATCGAGATAGAGGAATTTTACCGCCTCCACCCTGAGGCTGCCTCGTCGGCATCGCGGGCCGAGGCGCAGCCTGTCCCCCACTCTCTTTATCTCATCGACATCTCCCGCGAGCTTCGGCGCCAACGCATCTCAGAGCGCCTCGAGGCGCGCTTGAAGGCCGGAATGACCGACGAAATAAAAGGTCTTCTGGAGGAAGGTATCCCCGCAGAAGACCTCATTTATTATGGCCTTGAATACAAATATGTAACCCTCTACCTTACCGGCGCCCTCTCCTATGAGGAGATGAAATCACGTCTTGAAATCGAGATTCACAAATTCGCCAAGCGGCAGATGACGTGGTTTCGAGGCATGGAGCGCCGCGGCTTCACATTCTCAAAGGTGAAGTTTGAGGAAATCGGCGATTTTACGATATAACTGCACCCTGGCGTTGCACTTGCGCAGACTGTGGTCAAACCCCGCGTAAGCCATCATGTCGAAGATCTTACCCTCCGAATTGAGTTTGGCGGTGTATTCCAAAGTATTGTAGAAGTGCACGTTGTCGTCGTTCGTTCCGCTCATGATCAGGAGCGGGGCGTTCATGTTGGCCGAGCCTTCGAGTGGCGACGAAGTGGTGTAGCCGCGCTCGTTCTGTCTCGGGGTGAGCATGTAGCGTTCGGTGTAGATGTTGTCGTAGAATCTCCAGTCGGCCACGGGAGCCATTGACACGCCGCACTTGAAGGGATTTCCAGCGCGCTGAAGCTCCATGAGGGTCATATAGCCGCCGTAGCTCCATCCGAAGCAACCTACTCTAGAGGAGTCGGCATAAGGGAGCGAAGCGAAATATCTGGCCCCTGCAATCTGGTCGGATGTCTCGAGATCGCCCAGGTTCTTATACACGGCGTAGGCCCAGCTGCGTGCGCGGAAGCCGGTGCCCCGACCGTCGACGCAGCATACCAGGTAGCCCTGTGAAGCGAGATAGTTCAAACCGTCGACACGCCATTTGTTCCTTACCTCCTGGCTGTCCGGGCCGTTGTATTGATACATAAGGACGGGATATTTCGTGCCGGCGGAGAATCCCTCCGGTTTGATCATATAGGCGTCCATCTCCTGGCCTGCGTCGTTTCTCACCTTGAGCAGCTCCATCCTCGGAGCGGCGGCGTATTTAGCTTTATAGGCGGCATTATCTTCAACCGTCTTTCCGCCCTTCCCGTCGGCTCCTACCAGAGTGTAGACAGGAGGCGTGGTGACGTCGCTCCATTCGCGAAGCCAATACTTCATATTGCTGCTCCACATGGCCTCCTCCCATCCCGGCTGGTTGTTGAGAAGGTCTAAAGCGCCGTTGCTCTTGACGGCGGCCACATTGCGGTTCACGGCGCCGAGTTTGGTGGTCTGCACATAATGCGTCCCCTTGGCAGCATCGTATCCGTAATTTGCCGTCACGTTGAAGTCGCCTGATGTCAAGGCGCTTTGGGAACCGCCTTCGTAGTTGCTCTTGTACAGATGGCGATAGCCCGACTTGTCGCTTCCATAGACGAAGAAATTGTCGTAGTAGCGGTTCAGGCCGAAGTTCTCGGGAGCGATCCAAGCCTCAGACTTCTCCTCCACCAGCAGACGGGCCACAGTGCTGCGGGGGTTCACCCTGAAGAGGCGCATGTGGTTCTGGGCGTGGTTGAGGGTCACCACCATCATGTTTTCACCCTTGCCGTCGAAATCGAACGTCGGGATATAATCCTCAGCCTCGATGGGAATCTGCATCGTCTTCGAGCTGCGGGTGTCGAGGTCGTACGCAATGAGGGTAACCTTTGAAACGGGGTAGCCTGCAAGGCCGTATTTATAGGTATAATCCTGAGGATAAGGGTCTTTTACGGGGTCAGGCTGGCAGTAGCTCTTGTAATCCATGAAGGAATATTCCGGCACTCCCGATTCGTCGAACTGCAGGAAGGCGAGGATGGTGTCGTCGCCGTTCCAGCGCATCGCGGTTGTCATCCCGAACTCCTCCTCGTAGCTCCAGTCGGGCGCGCCGTTGATTATGGCGTTCAGTTTTCCGTCTGTGGTGATGGCGCGGTCGGTTTCATAATCAAGGTTTGAAATGAAGACGTTGTTGCCGCGCATATACGCCACGAGCCTGCCGTCGTGCGAGATTACCGCTCCGCGCTGCGGCCCTTGGGTCGACACGCGTTTCATGGTCTGCCTCATGCGGTCGTACACATAATACTCGGCCGTGAAGCTGTTGCGGTAGATCTTCTCGCTGTCGGTCCAGAGGAGCACTTTCTGCCCGTTGGCCGATACGCAGAAGCCGTCAAACGCCTCTATCTTCACATCGCCTTTCACGGCGTCGGCGTTGAAGAGTTCTCCGGCTTTCTCGCCTGTCTTGAAACTGTAGAGGGCGATCACCTTCCCGTCCTCGTCTGCGGCGGCATACGTCTCGCTGTCGGGCATCGGAGTAATCTCCTTCACACTTTTCGGAGCGGCCTTCTTCAGGTCGCAATAATCATTTACGTCAAGGGCGGAAGCCGACAGCGCTCCAAGCGCCATGACTCCCGCCATAATCATTTTCAACTTATTCATCAGTAGCTTCTTGCAAATATTACTCTTTGGGCCGAAGGTTTACCCGTCACCATGCACTTCCCGGGCGTCTTGTCGCCGTCGAGGGGTATGCATCGGATGGTGGCCTTCGTCTCTTCCTTGATTTTCTCCTCCGTCTCGGGGGTGCCGTCCCAATGGGCAAGGATGAAACCGCCTTTCTCGATTTTCTCCTTGAACTCGTCATAAGTGTCGGCTGTCACGGTCATCCTTTCGCGGTGTTCCAACGCCTTGCGGAAGAGGGTGTTCTGAATGTCGTCGAGCAGATAGACGATTCTCTCCTCGATCCCTTCAAACGGCACACTCTCCTTCTCGAGGGTGTCTCTGCGGAAGAGCTCAACCGTACCGTTCTCAAGGTCGCGGGCACCGATGGCGAGCCTCACGGGCACACCTTTCACCTCATAGTCGGCAAACTTGAACCCCGGACGCTTGTTGTCGGCGTCGTCATATTTCACGCTTATCCCCTTTCCGCGAAGCTGGGCCACGAGCGGCTCCACTTTGGCGGATATGCGGGCAAGGTCTTCGTCGGTCTTATAGATAGGCACGATCACCACCTGCAGCGGCGCAAGCTTCGGCGGGAGCACCAGGCCGTTGTCGTCGCTGTGGGTCATTATCAGGGCGCCCATAAGTCTTGTCGACACGCCCCACGAGGTGGCCCATACGTATTCCGGCTTGTTCTCCTTGTTCATGAATGTCACCTCGAAGGCCTTGGCGAAGTTCTGCCCCAGGAAGTGGCTCGTGCCGCTCTGAAGGGCTTTCCCGTCCTGCATCATCGCTTCGATGGTATATGTCTCCAAAGCGCCGGCAAAACGCTCGTTGGCGCTCTTCACACCCTTGATCACGGGCATCGCCATATAATCTTGCGCGAATTCGGCATACACGTTGAGCATCCTGATGGCTTCTTCTTCGGCCTCCTCTTTGGTGGCATGGGCCGTGTGGCCTTCCTGCCAGAGGAATTCGGCCGTGCGCAGGAACATCCTGGTGCGCATCTCCCAGCGCATCACGTTGGCCCACTGGTTAACGAGCAGCGGAAGGTCGCGGTAAGACTGTATCCAGTTCTTGTATGTATTCCAGATTATTGTCTCCGAAGTGGGACGGATTATCAGTTCTTCTTCGAGGCGAGCTTCGGGGTCAACCACCACACCGCCGCCGTCGGGAGAGGTCTTGAGCCTGTAGTGGGTCACCACGGCACACTCCTTGGCAAACCCTTCCACATGGTCGGCCTCGCGGCTCAGAAACGATTTCGGGATCAGAAGCGGGAAATAGGCGTTCTGATGCCCCGTTGCCTTAAACATATCGTCGAGCTGCCTCTGCATCTTCTCCCAGATGGCATACCCATAAGGTTTTATCACCATGCAGCCTCTCACGGCGCTCTGCTCCGCGAGGTCGGCCTTTACAACCAATTCATTATACCACTGGGAATAATTATCTTCCCTCTTGGTGAAATTTTTCAGTTCTTTTGCCACGTTTTTTTTATTTCTTTTTTCTACTTTTTTACCTATCTAAATTCTCCCCCGTCGCCGTCTGTAGGCCGGAGGGTGGCGCTCAGCGGATTCTGTCGGCCGAGCGTATCAGCTTATGGTCTCTGTTGATGAGGCCCCACGACATAATCATCAGTATCAGAGCCAGGAATGGCGCCATGGCCAGGCTCGACCATTGGCATTCATACCCCGGGATGCCGCGGTATCCTTCCCATCCCGCGATGCAGATGGTGGAAACCAGAAAGAGAACCTCCACAAGGCAGAGGGTCTTCTGCAGCGGCAGGTTGCGATACATAAAGATGTTGATGAAGGGGATTATCGTGGCCATCAGCGAAACGATGAAGAGAAACCACGTGTAGATCTGCATTCCCGAGGCACTTCCGGCCGACGGCTCTCCCTCGATGGAGAACCCTATCGTGGTGAAGTTGTAGGAATAATCAAGGGTTTGCACCTGCCCCAGCGACAGGAATGTAAAACAGGCCATCAAGGCCACCGTAATCAGCAGCAATACCGTCTGCCATCTCTGTAATACCATAACTTCAATTTTTGCACTGCAAATTTAATCATTTTTGGCTTGATTTTTGCAACTTTTTTCATATTTTCGCACATTACGACTTTCGCAACATATATGAACAACGATAAATTTTTCTCCACTCTCGAGCGTCTCCTCTCCGAAGGGAAGATGAACTACGTGATCGGCGTGCTCCGCAACAACTGTACATCCGGCATGGCAACCCATCCCGACATGAGCCGCCTTATCCCGAAAATCAACCGCATAGCAGACGTCTACGACAACATGCGCAAGTTCCTGGTGGAAGGTCTTCCCGACCCCGACCGCGCCTCGCTCTACGCCCGCATGCAGAAGGAGCTGCGCGAGATTGCCCGCGAATACCTCTTTATCCTCCGTGAAAACAGCTCCGATCCGCTTTTTGCCGATTATCGGATGCAGAAGGTGCGCAACCGAGCTCTGGCCGAGCTCATCGACGAACATTCCAAGTGGGACTATCGAATCACCATGGGCGAGATTTCAGATGTGGACACCATTCGTTTCCGCCGGAAGAAAGAAGAAGCGGCGGCAGCCATCTTCTTCAAAGTATGGTCGTTGCCCCCGTCGGCCGAAGCCGACCTTCAGGCCGCGCGCGGGCTGCTGATGTCGCCCGAAGCGTCGTTTGCAGTAAAGAGCCAGGTGGTCACGGCCCTCCTCCTCGGGCTTCTTAAATTCTACGTTCCGGCAAAATTCAACCTTCTTCTCGACGCCTACGACGCCGAGACTGACGAACGCCTCGCCGCCCGCATGCTCACCGCCATCGTAATCGTGGCCGCCCTCTATCGCCGCGCTCTTCTCTTCGACCCCGACACAGTGGCGCGCCTCGAGGCTCTCGGCGACTCAATACTGACATACACGCGCCTGCGCGATGTGGTGATGACCCTCGTCCGCACCCGCGACACCGACCGTGTGAGCCGTGAGGTTGACGACGCTTTCCAGTCGACCATCAACGAGCTCTCGCCCGAGATGCTCGAGCGCCTGCGCAACCAAGGGATGGCGCCCGGCGCTCATGACGCCGAATTCAATCCCGAGTGGGAAAACCTTATGAAAAACAAGAAACTCGAAGAGCGTATGCAGGCCATCAACGATATGCAGATCGAAGGGATGGACGTGATGATGCAGACTTTTGCGCGACTCAAATCTTTCCCGTTTTTCCGCAGTCTGCCCAACTGGTTCATCCCCTTCACCACCGACCATTCCGAGGTGGCCGCGCTCTTTGAAAACTTCGACGGCGAGATGTTTCTCACCATGGCCGATGCCACCGACATGTGCGCTTCCGACCGCTTCTCCTTCGCCCTCGGCATCCTCCAGATGCCTGAGGAACGCCGTATGGGCCTCTCCACCCACATTGCAGCCCAGACCGAGGAGATGAAAGAGATGCTCAAAGAGCGTTCCGCCGACAGGCGTGTAAAGCCTGTGTTCGCTTCAGAAGCCCTCGTCTTTGCACGCGACCTTTATCGATTTGCCAAACTTTATCCGCAGCGCGACCGCTTCTACGATCCGTTCGCCGAGCCTGTAGATTTCCTGGCGCTCCCCGTAATTGGCGCCCTTCTCGACGAAGACGGCTTCAAGGAGCAGGTGGCCGATTTCTATTTCAACCACGGTTATTATCCCCAGGCGCTCCCCCTATATAATTCTCTGGATCCCTCAGCCGACAACCAGCGCGAGACGTTTGAGAAGATCGGCTTCTCGCTGCAGATGCTCGGCGATATGGCCGGAGCGCTCGAGGCGTATGAGAAGGCCGACCTATTCTCCACCGACGCCGACCGTTCGAGCCTCTGGCTGCTAAAGAGGATGGCTTACTGCAACAAGGCTCTGGCTCGCTACGATGCAGCCGCGCGCCTCTATTCGGAAATTCTCGAAAGGAATAAAGAAGACCTCCAGTCTGCTTACAATCTCGGGGCACTCCTGCTGAGGGCCGGACGCTTTGAAGAAGCGAAAGAACATCTTGCCAGAGTAAATTATCTGGCTCCCGAGAAGGAGAATTATGCGCGCACCTATTCGCGCCTGCAGGGACATCTGGCATTGCTCGACGGGCGTGTGCCCGATGCGTTGCGCCTGTATAAGGAAGCGGGGGCCGGAAGGCAGACCGACGAGCTACGCGCCGAAATCCGCGCCGAGCTATCATCGCACGCCTCCTCTTTCGACTCGCTTACACTCTCGCTCCTGCTCGATTCCCTCTGATTTCCGGCGTCTCCTGGGCCCGCCACGGGCGCCCTTTTTAAATCTGGATGTCGTTGATTTCCCGGCGGAAGGATGAATCGGCCGCCATACGTGTCTCGATGGTGGAGATGCCGTGCATCACCGTGCTGTGTTTGCGCCCTATTTTACGCCCTATTGATCCTGAAGACAGCTTCAACAGCTTGGAGGCCAAATACATAACCACCATCCTCGCTTCGGCCACATCCTTGACGCGGCTTTTGGTGAAAAGCACGTCGGAATTCAGACGATACTTCTCGGCCACAGCCTCCACAATCATGTCGAAGTTGAGATTGCGTTGGCGAGTGCTCTTCACAGCCCTGTCTACCACCTCTTCTGCCAACGACAAGTCTATCTCGCGCCCGAGACTGATGGCGCGTGTCATTATCCCGATCACTATCCCCTCGATCTCCCTCACGGAGTTGAGCGGCGCGGCCGCGATGAAGTCGATTACATCCTGCGGCAGGTCGAGGCCGTTTTTGCGGGCTTTGAAAGTAAGGATTTTCTTGCGTAATGCCGTATCGGGACGCTCCAGCTTCTCGGTCACTCCCCATTTGAAGCGGTCGATGAGCCTGTCTTCGAGCCCCTCTAGGTCCTGGGGCGGACGGTCGCAGGTAAACACCATCTGGCGTCCGTGCTGGTGAAGATGGTTGAAGAGCGGGAAGAGGGCGTTGTTGAGAGTGCTCTTGCTCCCGGTTATCTCCTGGAGGTCGTCAAAGAGCAGCACGTCACATTGCATCAGATTTCGCAGAAGGCCCGGGATGTCGCCCTCAAGGTAGGCATTCTGGTAGAGGCGCTGAAACTCCTTCATCGGAAGAAACGCCACCCGTTTGTCGGGGAACGCCTGTTTTACATGAAGCCCTATCGCCTGCATCAGGTGGGTTTTCCCCACGCCCACATCGCCGTATAGGAAAAACGGATTGAAGATGGAGTTCACGGGGTTGCGGGCTATGCTCTCTGCGATGGTCCATGGAAGCTTGTTGCACGAGCTCACGCAGAAATTCTCAAACGACAAGGAGGCGTTGAGAGGTGGCACTTCCACCTTCAGAGCTTTCGCTCGCTTCTTCGGTTCTTCCTTGGGAGCTTGAGTCTCCGGTTGCGGCGTCGGAAGAGGCTGGTTTTGTATCGTGATGCTGCCACCCTTGTTGTTGACCACCGGTATCATATAAGTGATCAGGGGCACTTCGCCGAACCCTTTTGTGAGCCCCTGCGTGAAGACTCCGGCATACTCGCCCTCGAGGAGTTCGCGGCAAAACATGCTGGGCAGAACGAGCGTGAGCCGGTTGCCGCGCATCGATTTGGGTTCGATGGTGGCAAACCAGGTATTGAAGGCCGTGTCGTTTTTAAGGGCTTTTTTCACCTCGGCAAGACAGGCGCTCCATTTCTTCAGGGCAGCTTCGTTCATATCACCTGAGGGCGTAAAATTTCCTACGCTTTGATTTATCAAGCGTACGAGTTGCAAAATTAATAAAATTTATTCAGAGAATAAATAAGTATCTGAAATTTGTAAAAATCCCAATCCCCACCACGGACCCTCGGGGATCTCGAGGGCCGGCCACGGGCGCCCTTACGTAATACGGGAAAGCCCCTAAACCTAAGCAATCCCATTAGTCCCATTAGTCCCATTAGTCCCATTCGCCCCATTCGCCCCATAAAATCCGCGCCTCTCAAAGGAAAAAACCGGCCGGGGAAATTCCCCGGCCGGCAATCAATAACTAGAAATCTCGTATTAGAGAACTACCTTTTCAGCTTTGCCGTTGAGAACGCGAACGTAAACGCCCTTGTCAGGATTCTGAACGCGTACACCGTGCAGGTTGTAGTATTCAACTACGCCTTCGTTGCCAACAACTACTGTTTCAACTGCATCGTCGCCAAGAGATTCAAATTTCACTGTAAGCTGATCATAGTCGAATGTTACAAGGTAAGAACCTTCTTCGAGTTCGTATTCGATGTCGCCACCTTCACCGTCTACCGGCTCCAGGCTTGCTTCAAGCACCTCTGGAGTAATCATTACCTCTTCCGGACGGTTTGTGCCGAATTGGTGCGACCAGCCATTGTCAGAGATTTTGAATTTACCTGTAGTCTCCATAATGTAGACTTCGCGGGCGAAAAGACCCTCGGCACCTTCTACCGGTGAGAGAAGTGTCTCGCTGTAAGCCTCGTCTGTGGGTTCAAACTCAGCTGTTACACCATTAAGACCGGAGATAAACCATTCGAAGTCGCCTTCAAATGTACCGCCTACCAGGGTAAGGGTTTTGTCATTCATATTGAGCTCTACTTCCGGGTTGAAAAGGGTGGGGCCATCTTCGAATGAAATGTTGCTGCCGCCTGCTTCAAGCAAATTATACGGTTGGTTCATCAAAATGCTGGAGCCGTTGCCGCCAAGCTCGTAACCCCAAGTGCCGTCGTTGATCTTGAAACCTGAACCAAGCACTTCGCCCTTCCAGCGATAGAGGCCGTTCCCTTCATCCGTGAATTTAGCATCGGCTTGCTCTAAAGCCCACGACTGGCCGTTAACATTGGAGCCACACATATAATAGCTTACCAAGCTCGGGTCAATATCTTCAGCCTCGCCTGTGAGAACGATAGTGTGGTCGTTTACATTGAGCGTAATTTTCGGGTTGGTAACTGTTCCAAAGCCGTTAAACTTGATGTCTGATGCACCGGAAATAGCCAGCTGATAAGTTTCACCTCTTGTAATCTTGCTACCGGCACCCCAGTCTACGCCTGTGGTCCAATTACCGTTGTTGATCTTGAAGCCGTTGCCAAGAGTTTGGCCCGACCATTCATATACGCCGGGGGTAGAAGTTTGGGTAAACTTTGCATCGGCCTGACTTTCTACCCATGACTGGCCGTTTACGTCATTACCGATTACATAGTAATCCTCTGCGAAGGCAGAAGATGAAGCAGCAATCATGGCTGCTGCAATAAGTAAAGTTTTCTTCATAGAGTTAATAAGAATTTAAATAGTTAATTATTAAGCTTTTCCATATCCCCGGGGATAGTTGCAAATCACCATTCCCGGTTGAATAGGCAAATTTATAACTTTTTTCGCTTAAAAAAAATTTTTTCATCAAAAAAATATTTTCCGAGGCTTCTATATAGGCAATCGCCGGTACTAAAAAAGCCGGCGGGAGAGAATCCCGCCGGCCGTTATCCTTAGATCGTAGTGATTTAGAGAACCACTTTCTCAGCTTTGCCGTTGAGGACGCGCACGTATACACCTCTTTCGGGATTGAGGACGCGAACACCCTGCAGGTTGTAGTAAACGGCTTCGCCTTCGGCTGCTGCCTCTACCTCTGCCACGCCATCGGTGGTTGAAGTGAAAGTAGCCACAGCATCCGAGTCATTCAAGGTCAGTCTGATGGTGCCTTCGAAGTCCGAAGCCAGAGCCATGTTTTCACCACCCTTCATGAGAACTTCGTCTACACCGTATACGGCGTCGACGTCGATGCTCATGTTGCCGTTGCCGTAGTTGACGATACCCCAGTTGGAGTCGGCAAACTTAAATGCTTGGCCGGCAAGAATCTTGGTATCGCCCGAGCAGGTGAAGAAGTAGCTGCCGTCGGTCTCGTCGTAGCTCATCTCCCATGTTTCGAGAGCCATCCAGTCGTTCATATCGCCACGAATGTACACTGTTGCCGGGCCTTCCGGAGCGGGAGTGATGGCATATACTGTCATGGTTGAGATGTCGCCGGCGATTACGATTCTATAGTCGCCATCCCAGGGAAGTTCCTGGTTCTGGCCCCAGTTCTGGAGGCTCAGGGTTTCACCTTCGGGATTGAGCACGGCGTTGGTGAAGGATGTGTTACCTGTCGCGTATGCACCTGCGTCAAACTGGCCGTCACCGTCCCAGGCCGTTGCATTGTTTATCGAGAACTTAAACTGGCTGCCTCCCGTGATGGTAAAGGTAAAGTTGCCGTCTTCACCGAGCTCGTAAGCTTGGCCCGGGAGATCCCAGGTCATTCCCTGACCGTTGCCTACCACGTAGATAGTCTTGACATCACCGGGGTTCGGGTTAGGATTAGGATTCGGGTTGGGGTCTACATCATCGCCACCGCCCCCTGCAGTCACTACTACTGTGCTGTTCACGAGGTCTACGGTGAAGGTGTAGTTGCCGGCACCGATCTTGAACGATTGGTCTGCGCTGCTCTGCAGAGTATAGGATTCACCCAGTGTAACCTCACAATCGGGTTCGGGAGCGAAATAGCGTGTGCCGAGGCCTTCCCAGTCGGTGGAGTTTGTTGCCAGCTTCTCCGAGAAGTGGAAGTATCCGAAAGGCGTGCCGTCGGCGCCCGTGATAGTGGTGCTTCCGGAGTAAGTGCCTTCTCCTGTCGAACTCAACGCGGTGCCTACATTCGGTGCAAATGCGCTGCCGTTGATGTTTCCGATCACGTAGATTTGGTCGGGATAGGAGAACGAGCCGCCTTCCAAAAACGAGATTGTACCCGATTGCTTCGGAGTGGTGGGTATGGTCAGGGTGATGGTACCGCTGAAAGCTTTGGTCAAACTCATGTCGGAGCCGCTGTTGTAATTCACCCTGAGCGGCGTCCCTGTAAAGTCGCTGACCGAACCGCCTGTGGTATAGTTGATCGCACCGCCCCAGTCGGCATTGCCGTTTGTGGCATTTCTGCCACCGATCTTGAAGGTCACGCCTGCAGATATCTGGCAATTGAGTGTGTAAACGTAATTGTTGCCTTCGGTCTTCACATCAAACTTCCAGGCATCGTTGGGAGACCAGCTGTTCATATTCCCCAAGATAAATGCATCCGGTGCAGTTGTCGGCTTGGGTGTAGTGGTTTTTAGATTGATGGTCTGGAAATTCTGATCTACCCTGAGCGTATAGACGCCGTTCCAGGGAGTCTCGATGTTGTCGGCGCTGTTCTTGGTAAGATTGAGAGTCTGGCCGTTGGCGCTGTAGACCTGGTCGCCGAATGAGCCTGACGCCACCTGATAGGCGCCGGCGTTGAATCCGTCCCAATTAGTGCCTTCTGTATTTGAAATCTTGAAAGAGTTGAGAGAAGTGAATTCGGCCGTGTAATAACCGTCGGCACCTAATTTCACCACCTTCCCCGGAAAGTCGGTCCAGCTCAAGTCGGAGCCGTCGCCCATGATGTAGAGATCGGCTTTCATCGACAGTGCGGTGAGGGCCACTGCCGCTAATGTGAAGAGTTTTTTCATTGTAATAGGGTTTTTATTTTAGTTAAGCTTTATTCTAAATCTTCTGGCCGCCGACGTTCTCACTACGTCTGATCGGCGCATTTCAATTATAGTGAAAATCAGCTTTCAGGTTAACTGTCGTTGCAAATTTAATAAAAATAATTCTCTTTGCAAAATCCCCCTTCCCCGCTCGTTAACTCCTCTTAACCTGCATTATTACACACCGACCAAGAATTTTTTGTAAATTTGCATTATGAAGAAAACCTTACTCATTGCCGTTTTCACTTTTTTCGCGCTTTTCATGGCGGCGATCGACGGTGCGGCGGCTTCATTGCCACAAATCAGAATCACGTGTCAGGGTGTAATCAATCCCGATGATTATATTCCCGGCACCATAAATGTGACAGATGTCGACGGCTCGGTGTGGAACTGCAACATTGAGCTCCGGCGACGTGGCTCAACGGCAAAATATTACACCGTAAAACCGGCTTTGAACATCAAGCTCCGTGATGCCGGAGGCGAGGAGCTCGACCACAACCTGCTGGGCTTGCGAACGGCCTCTTCCTTCATCCTCGATGCCATGGCCATTGACCGCATCAATATGCGAAACCGAATCTGTTTCGATATTTGGAACGAATTTTCAAGACTCCCCTACGACACTGACTTCGACGGGCGCAACGGCACCGTAGGGCGATATGTGGAGGTCTACATAGACGGAAGCTACAAGGGTATTTACTGCCTGACCGACAAAATCAACCGGAAGCTCCTTGATCTCAAGAAACCCGAGACTGACGCCGCCACAGGCGAAACGAAAATACGCGGCCTTCTCTATAAAAACGGCACCAGCGACGTCATCGACGAGAGCAAGGTGACTTTCCTCGACGATTACCTTCTCTATGTGGCCAGCCCCGGTGACGTCTGGGAACTCCATGAGCCCGAGGAATTGGCATCTCACAAGGCTTGGGAGCCGATAATAGACTTTTATGCCGACGGCAACTGTGACAATTACGAGTATATCAAGGAGCATTTCTGGGTAGAGAATCTGGCAGACTTCGCAGTGCATGTGCTGGCTATGTCTCTCTCAGACAACTGGAAACGAAAAAACAAATACTTCTCCATCCAAAACGTGACAAAATCCGGAGATAAGAGCCGCTTCGTGGTCACTCCATGGGATATGGACACCTCTTTGGGCGGTTATTATGACGGTTCTTTCTACAACGGCAATTATTCCGACTGGAAGACCGAGACCTTCCTGGCAAACGCTCCCGTGCCTTTCGCGGCCTGCATCAAAGAGCCGGAATTCGTGGAGCTCATGAAGCAGCGCTGGCTCGTCGGCAGAGACGGCCCCTATAGCATACCCGCCGTTTCAGACAAGTTGAGGGAAACGGCCGCTCTCTTCATCGAAAGCGGTGCCTGGCAACGCACTCTCGAAAAGCAGCCGCTGGGAGAAGAGATAGTAACCGACCTGGAGAAGGAGATAGAGATGATCATCGACTGGTATAAGGAGCGCCACGCCATCGTCGACGGTTTCTTCGGAATACCGAACGATGACGCCCAAGTGCCGACATTGACAGATAGTGCTGAAAGAAAGGAAGATATGATCTTCAATATGCAGGGAATCCGACTGAAGAGCATCAATTCGCCGGGCATCTACATCATAAACGGGAAGAAGACTTTCGTCGGCGCCACCAACTGATCTCCCACCCTCTTAAACTAAAAATCCGGCGGAGAATGGCAGCTTAATCGCCATCTCTCCGCCGGAAACTTATCTGCGAAGGCTCAACTCCTTCAGCTCAAATCTTAAGCCTTGGCACAACCGGTGCACCTGTTGGCTATCTGCTTGAAGAAGTCGTTACCTTTGTTGTCTACCAAAATGAAGGCCGGGAAGTCTTCCACCTCGATTTTCCAGATGGCTTCCATTCCGAGCTCGGGATATTCGAGACATTCCACGCTCTTGATGCTGTTTTGAGCCAAGATGGCAGCAGGTCCGCCTATCGATCCCAGATAGAACCCGCCGTGCTTCTTGCAGGCGTCGGTTACCTGCTGCGAGCGGTTACCCTTGGCAATCATAATCATAGAACCCCCGGCTTCCTGGAACTGGTCTACATAAGAGTCCATACGCCCTGCGGTGGTCGGACCGAAGCTGCCGCTCGGCATCCCTTCCGGCTTCTTGGCGGGTCCGGCATAGTAAATCGGGTGCTCCTTGAGATAATCAGGCATCGGCAGCCCGGCGTCGAGGCGCTCCTTGATCTTGGCGTGGGCTATGTCGCGGCCCACTACGATGGTGCCTTTAAGGCTCAGGCGAGTGCTCACGGGATACTTGTCGAGCTCGGCAAGCACCTCGTTCATCGGCCTGTTGAGGTCGATTTTTATCACCTCACCTTCGCCGGCATTGCGCATCTCAACGGGTATCAGCTCTGCGGGGAACTCGTCGAGCTTCTCCACCCAGAGGCCGTCGCGGTTGATTTTGGCCTTTACATTGCGGTCGGCAGAGCAGCTTACGCCCATACCCACGGGACAGGAGGCACCGTGGCGCGGCAGACGGATCACGCGCACATCGTGAGCGAAATACTTGCCGCCGAACTGTGCGCCCAGACCGAGCTCGTGAGCTGCCTTGAGAAGCGTCTGCTCGAGCTCTTTGTCGCGGAATGCCTGGCCGTATTCGTTACCCTTGTCGGGAAGGCTGTCGTAATATTTCACCGACGCTTTCTTCACTGCCGCCAGATTGGCTTCGGCGGAGGTGCCGCCAATCACGAATGCGATATGGTAAGGGGGGCAGCCCGCAGTGCCGAGGCTCTTCATCTTCTCGATGAGGAACGGCACCAGCGTCTTCGGATTGAGGATCGCCTTGGTCTCCTGATAAAGGTAGGTTTTGTTGGCCGAACCACCGCCTTTGGCGAGGAAGAGGAATTTATACTCGTCGCCCTCCGTTGCATGGATGTCGATCTGAGCCGGCAGATTGCAGCCGGTGTTCACTTCGTCATACATTGTGAGCGGCGCGTTCTGCGAATAACGCAGATTGTTCTCCGTATAGGTCTTGTAGACACCCAGAGAGATCTTCTCGGCATCGTTGCAGCCGGTCCATACCTGCTGTCCTTTGTAAGCGGCGCAGATCGATGTGCCGGTGTCCTGGCAGAACGGGAGCACTCCCTTGGCGGCCACCTCGGCGTTGCGCAGCATCGTGAGGGCCACGAAGCGGTCGTTTTCCGAAGCTTCGGGGTCGTGCAGTATCTTGGCAACCATCTCATTATGCTCGCGGCGCAGCAGGAAGGAGCAGTCGCGGCTCGCTTCGTTGGCAAGCACCGTAAGCGCCTCGGGATCAACCACGAGCATCTCGTGGCCGTTCCAATTTTCTACTTTTACGTAGTCTTTCGTCACAAGACGATACTCGGTGGTGTCGGCACCGAGCGGAAAGGGTTTCTGATAGTGGAATTCTTTCATTATCTTCGGGTTATATAGTTTTAAGGTTTATGATGTAACTTCTTGATATATCTCTTTCATCTCCTCTTCGGTAATCTTTCGGAAGTCTTCCTCGCGCGGAAGGATCACCACTCCGGCCATATCGATGGCTCCGGGCGCTATGAGCATCTCTCCTTCGCCGCTTCCATAGCACTTCGGCCTGTGGCACCTCCTGGGCACCACTATCATCCGAAGCAGCCCGTCGGCGCCGCGCCAGCAAAACACGTTGCGCAACCCCTTGTCGGGCTTCCCGTCGGCATCGCCTCCCGTAAGGGCAAGCATCTTCAAATAATCGCGGCTCCCCTCCTCATCGTCGGTTATCACGGCCGAGAGGTAGACAAACGGAAGATCGAGCCCCCACATGTCGGAGCGCATTATCCCCGGAAGTGAAGCCGGATGATGCTCTTCCGTAAGGCGAATGATCGGGAGCTCGCTCTGCAGCACGGCCTGGAGATGCAGATGGTCCGGTGCGGAGGCGCCACCCTTGGCTCCGTTGAAGAATATGGCGAGTTCCGGAAATTCCTCGGCAAAGGCACCCATCTCGAGCGGGGGCACATCCTGCGGCCGATGGCTCGTGGAGATGATGGTGAAATGCACGGGGAAGATGGGATACGGATTCAGACACAACTCCCAATCCGGAGTGAGCCTGACGGCCTGCTGGCACTCGGGTCGTTGCTCGGGGCATAGGAAACAGGGCCTTGCGGCCACGGAAGCCGCGTCGGTCTTTGCAGCCGTGGAGACCACTCGCGCCGGATTCCACTGGAACGCTCCCTCAAAATCCCCTATCTTGAAACGCCTTCGCTCCGCCTTCCCAAGAGCAAGATATCGCTCGCGGGCTTCGGGCCAGATGGCAAGTTGGCTCTCTATAAAATCATTTATCGCACTCATTCTTCTCTCATTACGTCGGTTACCTCCTCAGGTATGGTGTCGCGCCTTCCCAAGCCTTTGAGCCTGTTGTTTTTCGCCTCCAGGAATGCATTCATCTTCTGCAGCAGGGTGTCGTTCTGCGCCTCGGAGAGCTGAAGGTCCGTATCGGGTGCCACCGTATGGTTGATAGAATCAATCCGGCTGTTCAACTGATTGAACACCAATTCAATATCGGCAGAATCAAGGGCCGCACGCATCTTCGCCGTGTAACTCTCAAGCAGCCTTACCTGCTCTGCGTAAAGACGCGGGGCATCGGTCTCGGCAGCCGTGGGCGGCGTCTTCTGCTCGCAAGCTGCCAGCAGCACCGGCACCGAAGCCAAGAGGCACACCTTAGAAAACGACTTGTTGATGCTCATTCCCGATCTGCAAAGTTATCTTTCCTCAAGCTCGTCAAACGGGTTTCTCTGCCGCGGAATACGTGCAGAAAGCTCTATCGAACGCACGAAATCTTTGTAAAGGTTGTGTTCGTTGATCTTTTCGAGCGGTAGGGCGGCATCGGTGTTGTCGTCCCAGCGCCGGCAGTTGTAGATGCTTTCATAAATGCGCCCCACGTAGTAGTCGCGGCTTATGCGCAGACATACGGCATAATCCTCGCCATAGCTCACATCCGGGAAAAGGATTTCGCGCAAAAGGGGCGTGAAATATGCCCTCGGCGCCCCGAAACCGTTGATGCGCAGAGCGTTGTCGGCGCCGTTCTCGGGGGTCCATTCCTCATGGCGTATCACGCCGGGCGGTATCCTGTTGAAATTGAAGTCGGTAAGGGTATAACTCCCCACTACCATCCCCACTTTAGCTCGCCTGAAGAGCTTTACTATTGTGCTGAGCGCAGAGGGCGACGAGTAGGCGTCGTCGGAGTCGAGCTGCACGGCGAAACGTCCGCAGAGGGGCGAGAGCACGGCGCGGTTCCAGCACCCCCCTATCCCGTGGCCTTCCTCTCCGGTCAGGCTTATCACGTTCACCCGCGGGTCGTCATAGCCGGCGAGCACTTCTGAGGTGCCGTCGGTCGATCCGTTGTCCACCACAATCACATTGAAGGGGAAATCCGTGTCCTGCATCAGCGCCGACTCGATGGCCGTGGCTATGGTCTTCACCCGGTTGCGCACCGGAATTATCACCGAAGCCTCATTGAGAAAATCTCCTTCATCGAGATTAATAAGCTTGCGTTCCCGGGGGAGCAGACCGTCTACCTCATAAAGATAGTCCAGGAAAGCCTCCTCCATCTGGCGCTGATACTCGCGCGAAGCCTTGTTTACGTAGTCAAACTGCTTCTCGCCCGAGCTGCGATGGTCGGTGCGCGTGGCTATATACAGCATTTCGGGTATCTCCACGAAATAATTCGACATCGAGAGCCTCAGGCGGAAGTAATACCATCCGCCGTCAAGCAGTTCCGAGTCGGCCTCGGTGAAGTCTTCGGTGGCGGCCAGGGCGTCGGCCACATTGATAAGCACCACCTTCCCGAAGTCGAAATCGTCTCGCACCGATCCCCACTGATAGCGTATCACGGGGTGAGGCTCCAGCCGGCCGTCGGGCAGACGCTCGAGATACGAGCTGTAGACCATGGCGGCATCCGTCTCTTCGGCCACCTGCCGCATCCTGTGCTCACATTCGGGCTTCAGATCCACTTCTCCGTCGCCTATCTGCACCAGCACATACTGGTCAAGCGGCATGGAGAAGATATGTCGTTTTAAATCTTCTACGTTTGTAAACTTAATCATTGCTTCTGTCAATAAGTTCCTTCATGAGTCGGGCAGCCTTGTCGGCTTCGGTGATGCTCTCGAAGGGGATGGTCATCACCATGATGTCGCTCTTTCCGCGTTTTATCGCCAATCCGGCCGCAGAGCCGTCGCCAAAGCTCAATATCTGCTCTGCCTGCACTCCCGGAACGGCCTCGAGCACGTCAGCCTGTTCCACGATGTAATGGTCTTTGCGAAGGGTGTTGCAGTAGGTGATGCTCTCGCCGCTGAGGTTGCGCCCGAGCCCCGAGACTTTCACCTTGCCGCCTTTGCCACGGGTGGCTTCCGAGGTGTCGGAAAGTCCGAGTACAGATTCGGCAAACTCCCTCCCCTCCGAGCCGGCATGGTCGGAATAAAGCTCCGATACTATGTTTTGGCCCGACACAATCAGGTCGCCTCCTTTATTTATATACTCTCTGAGTTTCTTTTGCAGTTCCGCCGGGAAAGCTTCGTAGCGAGGCTCACGGTTGCCGTTTCCCACTTTTACCTGCTTCTGCTTCCCGAGTATGAGGTCCACGAGCGGATAGTCGGTAAGCTTCACCGCTCCAATCTCCACGGCCTTGAGGCTGGCGCTCACGAAGCTGCGCCCGGCCTTAGCTATCGCCTTCCCGTGCACCGCCGGATAGTCGAACGTGTTGCCGCCAACCACGGTGGAGACATAGTTAGAGCCGCTTCTACCGAAACCGTCGCCGGCGCCTCTCGAGAATTCCTGCTGATATCCCGAGAATGAGATATCGCGCAGATAAGGCACTCCGAAATCCTCTTCAGCCAGGAAGCCGGCGCGGCCGCCGTTGACAAACGATTTCGGACCGCTTACACGTGTGAAACCGTTGACTATCAGCACGGGCCGGTCGTTGCCGTCTCTCAGCGAGAGCGTCTCCGACGGGAACGACAGGCCTCCTTCGTTGGCCGCTATTATATAGAAGGAGTGGATCTTGCTGTCGGTAACCTTCACTTCAAAAGTAGTCGCGGAGGTCTCGCCTATCTTTTTGAAGCCGAGATTCCCTTCCGTGCGCTCCATCACGATATATTTAGACGGCTTGGCTGTCGGTTCGAGCGGATCGTCTACTTTCTGCCAGCGAAGGCGGTATACGCCCTTCTTCTCGCGGGTGATGGAGAAGGCGTCTACGGGGAGCGGCTGCACGATGAACTCGCGTCCTTTCCTCTCGGCTATGAAGCGCCCGATGGCTTTGTAGATGGAGCGCGACACCGTGAAGCGGAATGTCGGGTCGAGCCCGTATTGCATGTCGGCGAAGTTCTGGTGGCTCAGCAGCTCAAGCAGAGTCGACGGCACTTCGGCCGTGCGTGCCTCGGCGTAGCTCTTGTCCCACATCGAGCGGCGTGTCCATCGCGGCTCGTAGGTGCGGCGGATGTCGCCCACCACCTGACGCATTATCATGTCGGTCAGGATGCGGGAGTTGTTGCGCGGCGTGCCGTCGGTGTAAGACCTACCGCCGTCGGTGTAATATATGCCGAGGGTTCCTATAAAGCTGTCGCCGTCGCGCTTCCCGGCATCGGTATGCAGGGCAAACGAAACGTCTATCGGAATCCTGAGCCCTGAGCGGTTGGGAAGCACCCTCGATCCGCCGGCCAGATAGTTTACCCAACGGCCGCGTGAGGTGAAGTCGTCTTTATAGTCGTCGGTCCCGTTGTAGTTCGAATAGACCGATTCCGGGAATCCGGCCCAATGGAGCCAATAGCGTGCGCCTTCGAGGAAGCGGGGAAGACCGGATGTGGTAAACCGCGGCGGCTGGCCTTGGTTGGTGGCCGGAACGGCGTCTACACCTTTAACGGGTCCGTCTTCTTCGTCGTCACCTTCATCGTCTTCCTCATCATCTTCATCGTCTTCTTCGTCATCCCCGTCGTCTTCGGAGCTGTCGCTTATCTCGTCTTCCATAGCCTGCGACGGAGCAGAGCTGTCGGCCACAGCCACATCCGTGCCCCAGCTCACGTCGCTGCGTCGCGGAGAACGCGCTATGTTACCCATGCCGCCGCCTATCTTCACGGCATCGGCCGTCACCACTTTCCCGGCGCTCTTCTCGCTCTTGTTGCTCAGCGAAACCACCGGCGTCTTGTCGTCATACCCGGCGCGAAGCGGGAAGGTGCCCAGATAGATCCAGGTGCCTCCTCCCATTGTCTGATTCACTATAAACTCCCGTGACCCGCCACTGTAATTTACGGTATAGCGGGCGTCTTCGGTGGAGTTGGGGAGTGTCTTGTAGCTTACGTATACGGCATACTCACCGTCTTCAGGGATGTCGGCATACCATCCGGCTGCCGAATATTTGCCGCTCTTGATGGTCTCGGCCTGGCGGTAGGTTCCGTTGGTGAAGGGGTTCTCGGTGTCGCGGAAGTCAGGAATATCGTAGATGAATCCTTCCTGGCTGCCGGTCTCCCATTTTTTTGCACCGCTCATCTCCTTGTAGGTTGTCTGCGAGAAGATTTCGCCGTAGGGATTCAGATCGTTGTCTACGATCACTTCGTTGGTGTTGATGTCCCTTTCGCGGGGGAGCATCACGTAGGCCCCCGCATTCTCCAGCATGGGAGTGATGAAGGGCAAGACGTAACTCATCGTGTAGATATCCTCCGCCGTCTGGAAAAGGAACGGGCGCTGCCAATACCAACCGCCCTGCTTGTAGTAGCGGCCATGGCTGTGCCAGAGGGCCACGATGTCGCCCTGCATACCCTTCACAGCATGCACGTAGGGAGAAGCCGGAATCACAAACGGCTTGTTCTTCCGATATTGCTCAGGCAGCTTGTCGATGGTGCTGATATAGGCCGAATAGGGCTTCGACCCCACATTGAAGCTTATGCTGTAGTCGCTTACCGAATCGGGCAACTCCTTCTTGAGCGACTTCTCGAACCCCGATATCAATTCGCGGTTCACAGGCAGATAGGTGAATCTCTCGTTGAGCTGCACCGTGAGTTTCTTCGAAGATGCGTCTGGCTTGGCCAGATTCACCCGCAGCCCACCGGGATCGAGCGCAGGGTTGATGTCGGCCGTCAGCAGGGAGTTCACAAGGAGTGTCAGCGAGTCGTTGCTCGCCACTTCCTTGGGCGCGGCAGCCTTCCTTACGGCCGAGGCCTTACGTTTCTTGGCTCCTCCGTTCGATTTCTTCTTTGAAGTCGCCTTGGTGCCTTTCTTCTTTGAGTTGCTCTTCTTTGAAGAGGTCTGGGTGGTGCGGGCTTTCTTGCGGGCTGCGTCGGCTTCCACGGGCGTGGCCACTGCAAAAGCTATCATCGCCGCAAGAAAGATGTATATAATTTTATGGAATTTCATAATGGCGCATTAAGACCCCAAAATTAACTAAAAAATCTCAACCCCACACCCCCGTTAACACCTATTAACAGTTTCCCCTCCCTCTGTTCCTGCAAAAGCCGGATGAAGCAGAGGCACCGTCCTGTCCTGAAAACCAAAGAGGTATGCCGTTTTGTCGACATACCTCTTTATCTGTGGAGCTGGAGGGGATTGAACCCTCGTCCAAACGTGGACTCAATAAGCTTTCTACATGCTTAGCCATCGACTTAATTTTCGAGCGACGGCAGGCTCACGGCCACCAACCGCCGCCTTATCTCCTTGATTTCGGAAACAATCCGGAGAAAACTGCTTCCTATTTCCGAATTTGCTGGCACCACCTTATCCAAACGTCTCGGAACGGGGCAA
>JAFLTX010000003.1:0-59962 GCA_022509145.1 Muribaculaceae bacterium
AATTACGTGGATTCTTCCATCGATATTACCGTTCTCGGCTCCGGAACGTCAAAAGGGATTCCGGAAATTGGATGCAATTGCAGGGTGTGCAACTCTACCGATCCCCACGACCGTCGCCTCCGCTGCTCGGTGCTCCTCGAGACAATGGGCCAGAAAATTCTGATAGACGCCTCGCCCGATTTCCGGGAGCAGGCGCTGAGAAACGACATCCAAAGCATCGACGCCCTCGTGCTTACGCATGTGCATTACGACCACGTGGGAGGCATCGACGACCTTCGCCCGTTCTGCCTCAATCTGGACATCCCCGTTTATTGCAGGAAAGATGTTGAGGAAGATCTCAAACGCCGGATCGATTACTGTTTCCGCGACCATCGCTACCCGGGCGTCCCGGCTTTCGAAACCAAAATCATCGACAATGCACCGTTCTTCGTCAATGGCGTCAGATTCATCCCCGTTTCCGTGAACCATGGCCGTCTCCCCATCGTGGGTTATCGCATAGGAAACTTCGCCTACATCACTGATTGCAAGGAAATCAGCGACGTAGAAAAGGGGAAACTGCAGGATCTTGACGTGCTTATTGTCAACGCATTGCGCGACAGGGACCATTTTGCCCACCACACAATCGAAGAAGCAGTAAAGCTAATCGAGGAATTGAAGCCGAAGCGTGCCTTCCTCACGCATCTGTGCCACGAAGCTGGAACCGATGCCGAACTCCGTGCCCGGCTCCCCGAAGGGATTCTTCCTGCCTATGATGGTCAAAAAATAAGAATTCAATAATTTAAAGGATAACAGCCCTGGCAATCTCTCTGTTAACTCCTACTCCCAAAAGCTCATTCCGAGTCACACGGAGCACGCAGCAGCACCTCTATTTTTGCTATTAAGAAGAATTTTTCTAATTTTGTAGACACTTAGAATATACGAGAGCAACCTCATCAAAACGATATAACAACTCTACACAAAGAATTCAATATGGTTAGCGGAAATTTAGCTATTAAGATTCGTCTTTCGGTGATGAATTTCATCGAATTTGCCGTCTGGGGCGCTTACCTCATCTCTATGGGTATGTATCTGGGCTCCAACGGATTGGGCGATATGGTCTTTTGGTTCTACACGGTCCAGGGCCTCGTTTCCATCTTTATGCCGGCGCTCATCGGCATCGTGGCCGACAGATGGATTCCCGCACAAAAGACTCTGAGCCTCTGCCACCTTCTGGCCGGCGGTTTCATGATCGCAACTGGTATCGTGGCCTCCGGGTTCGGATCAGACCTTCCGTTCGGTCTCATCTTCACGCTCTACACAATTTCCGTAGCCTTCTTCATGCCTACGATTGGCCTATCCAACTCGGTGGCCTTCAACGTTTTGGAGCAGAACAAGATGAGCACTATCACCGACTTCCCGCCAATCCGCGTATTTGGTACGGTCGGGTTCATCGCTGCTGAAATCTTCGTAAACTTCGTTGCGATCGACGGCGTTACAATCCAACACAGCTACTATCAGTTCTATCTTTCGGGTCTGCTAAGCGTAATCCTCGCTATTTACTCGCTGACCCTCCCCAACTGCCCGGTGAAGAAGGACCAGAAAGCCTCCTCGATTTCGGAAGCTCTCGGACTCAACGCCTTCAAGCTGTTCAAATCCAAACAGATGGCGATCTTCTTCATCTTCAGTATGTTGCTCGGTGTTTCCCTGCAGATTACAAACAGCTATGGCACCAGCTTCATCAACGCTTTCCAATCTGTAGAGCAGTTCGCAGGCGACTTCTGGGCCAAAAACCCGACTTTCCTCATCTCTATATCGCAGTGTGCGGAAGCCTTGTGTATCCTGATGATTCCGTTCTGCCTCAAGAGGTTCGGTATCAAAGGGGTGATGCTAATGGCCATGACGGCATGGGTCTTCAGGTTCGGTTTCTTCGGCATAGGCGACACCGCAACCCCCGGATTTATCCTGCTCATCCTCTCCTGCATAGTCTACGGTGTTGCCTTCGACTTCTTCAATGTCTCCGGAGGTCTTTACGTAGACCAGCAAACCGACACCTCGATGCGCTCCTCAGCACAGGGTCTCTTCATGCTGATGACAAACGGCATCGGAGCCTCCCTGGGTACATTTATAGCCGGTAAGTTTGTAGTAAACAAACTCGTCTACAACCCCGCGATAGAGGCCGATCCTGCCGCGCAGCTGAGCGGTTGGCACATCTCATGGCTGATTTTCGCAGCTTACGCGCTGATTGTGGCCATCCTCTTTGCTATCGTCTTCAAAGACACCAAGAAACCTGCTCCCGAAATTTCAACTGCCGAGGCTGTCGACAACATCGGTGGCGGCGATGATTTCGTGGGCGAAAACACTTCGGCTCTTTAATTTAAGAATGACGGTTTCTCTCTAATTTACGGCTGACGATACAGGGATGATTCAATTCTATGCCCCCGAAATAAAAGCAACGGGTAGACTTCCGCAAGAGGAGTCTGCCCATTGCATTAGAGTGCTCAGGAAGCGTGCGGGCGACAGGATTTTCGTCACCGACGGCATAGGGAACCGGTTCGAGTGTCTCATCACAGATGCCAACCCTAAGCAGGCAGCCGTCAAGATCGTTGCTGAAGAATCGATTTCTCCGACGCGCAACTTCTCGATCACCTTGCTCGTGGCTCCCACCAAGAATGCCGACCGCATGGCGTGGCTAGTAGAGAAAGCCGTGGAAATAGGGGTGGACAGGATCATATTCTGCTCGTGCCGGCACTCCGAGCGCAAGAATGTAAATGTAGACCGTCTTCGCAAGATTACCGTGTCGGCAATGAATCAAAGTCTGAAAACTCGCCTCCCGGAAGTGGAAGGGATGGTGCCGCTGTCTGACGTTCTTTCAGTAAAAGGGGAGAAGTATTTCGGTTATTGCGACGCCAACCATCCCCGCACCCCTTTTGTGGACCTCTACACTCCCGATGCCGACGTAGCCATCGCAATCGGACCGGAAGGTGATTTCTCTCAGGATGAGGTGGAAAAGATGATTGCTTCGGGGTTCAAACCCGTGACCTTCGGCAACGAACGACTGCGAACCGAGACGGCGGCTCTTTATGCCGTGACTGCCGTCCACGTGTTGGC
This sequence comes from Muribaculaceae bacterium, assembly GCA_022509145.1. Classification (GTDB taxonomy): domain Bacteria; phylum Bacteroidota; class Bacteroidia; order Bacteroidales; family Muribaculaceae; genus Lepagella. The sequence goes on from JAFLTX010000003.1 coordinate 3,088, forward strand.
CGAACTTAAAAAAGAATCTCAAAGCCTTTAAACTTTACGGTTTCAGGCTGCTCAAATAAGATAAACATTACATGAAGATGAAAAATATTTTGGCAAAAGCCGTCATGGCGACCCTTATGCTGTCCGGCGCTCTTATGGCCGGTGCACAGCAAATCAACCCCGTCACCGAAGCCGTGCTCAACAGCTATAACGAAGCTCTCTCAGAAGACCCCAAAGATTACGTGACTCTCTTCGACCGTGCCTCGCTTTACGTGGATATGGGCGAATACAACAGGGCCCTTTCCGACATCGACATGGCTATCGAATACACTCCCGCAAAGGAGAGCGATTACCGCATGGCGGAATACTCCTTGAAGGCCGATATCCTTTCTTCGATGAAGGAATACGACAAGGCCGTGGCCGCTCTCGAGGCTGCCCTTAAAATCAACCCCTCTTCACAACCCGAGCTTTACAAAGCCGGCAACCTTTATCTTCTGGCCAACAAACCGAAAGAGGCACTCGAAATCTTCAAGCGTCTGCAAAGGGAGAATTCCCGCAGCCAGGAGGCTTTCTACGGCATGGCCAAGGCAAACGTCATGCTCGGCAACAACGACGAGGCATCCAAGCTGATCGAAGAGATTGAGAATCTCGGAAAGCAATCTTTCATCACATACACCCGCATAGGCGACCTCTATGCCGATATGGAGAAATATGTAGAGGCTACCAAAAACTACGTCATCGCCTACACCATGACCGAGGAGAACAGCCGTCCGCTGCAGTCGCTCAAACATATATCCGCCAAGGCCCCGGAAACGGTGCTCTCTACTCTTGAAGGGATTATAGAATCGCAGCCCGACAACGTTCAGCTCAACTATGTAAAAGCTATCCTATCTTATGACGCCGGCCGTTACGACCGCGCTGAGAAGGCATGCCAGGACCTCGCGAAAGGCCTTGAGGAGGAATCTCCTGCCGTCTATCGCATGATGGCCATGAGCCAGCTGGCTCAGGCGAAGCAGACTGAGGCGCTCCAGAGCATCGACAAGGCCGAATCGTTGGCTCCGGGCTCTGTAGGGGTTATCCTCGACAAGGCCGACATTCTCCTCTCTTCCGACCCTGCAAAAGCTCTTGAGTATGCCGACAAAGCCCTTAAGATTGCTCCCGACGACGAGTCGGCCCTCATACTCAAGGCCAAGGCCGCAATTCTTGCCGGTAAAAGCAACGAGGCTCTCGACGCTCTCAACAATGTGATAATGATGGATCCCTCCAACTCGCAGGCGCTTCTGCTCAAAGGGCATCTCAATGCTGAACTCCTCAAGGACGAAAAAGCTGCCGCAACCGAGTATGCCAAAGCTGGCGACATGAAGGGCGACGGCGTAACCTCATTGGTCTATGCAGCTCTTGGGAAAGCCAAAGCCGGGAAGAAACTCGATGCCGACGGTTACATCAACGAAGCGATAAACAAAGCAGGCAACGACAAGGATTACCTTTATCTCATCGCCGTTTACTATGCCCAGACCGGCAATACGGCCAAGGCTAAAGAATTCCTCCAGAAAGCCATCGCCAACGGCTACAACAACCAATATAACCTCAAGCTCAACCGCGAGCCGCTCCTCAACCTGCAGCCCATCCGCAACTGACCCACAGCCACACTCAATCCATCAAGGATTCCAACTGATAAAACATTACCCCTTCAAGGCTCTCACGTCGCCATTGAAGGGGTAATTTTTTGTCACATTTCAAAAAATTCGACAAAATATTTTATTTAAAAGTAAAATATTTATATTTTTGAAACGTTATATTTTAAAATGCAAAAGCAATGAGCGAAGTAGAATTGATTTTATTGAATGAAGGGAGAAATTGCACATTATATACGATTCAGTTTATATCTGATGACGAGGCAGAATACGAAAAATTCTATAATAAATTTATAGAGGATGCCAAACTTAATCAAGATTTGCTGAAAATAGTGCAAGTTATTGACAATATCGCTGAAAAAGGAGCTCTGGAAAGATATTTTCGATACGAGGGTAAGGTGTCAGATTCCGTAGTAGCTCTTCCCACTCTTTCTTCAAAGTTAAGGCTATATTGCCTGCGTCTCTCCGACGGTATCCTTATCTTGGGTAATGGTGGCATTAAAAAATCACAGACCTATGAAGAAGATGATTCGTTGCGTGGATATGTATTAGACTTGCAGACTTTTGAACGGATATTGAAAGAAGAGGTAAAAGCCGGCAATGTGGTGATTACAGAACGTAAAATCGAAACTGATCAAACTTTTGAGATATGAAGGAGGCTAAAAATAAGTATAAAGAAATGGTAGCTTCGGTACCTGACTCTATTAAAAGGGAGGTGAATCTGTGCTTCGATATCTCTGATAAGATTTATCAACTTATGCAGGAACGAGGGCTCTCAAAGAAACAGTTCGCCGACGCAATTGGAAAACGGCCATGTGAGATTACAAAATGGCTGAGCGGCCAACATAACTTCACCATTTCAACCCTCTCTATGATCTCGTCTTTCTTCAATTGCCAGATTGTTTCTGTGAATTAAGACCGAACTACTCATTCCTGCCATATCCAATATCCATCAAGGATTTCGACTGATAAAACATTACCCCTTCAAGGACGATGTGAGAGCCTTGAAGGGGTAATGTTTTTGCTGTCGCTGGAGATAGGGGAGTTGTAGCTCCCGTCGAGTTATCTCTTGGGCGCGTAGTTGCGCGCTTCGGTGTACGTCTTTTTGGTAAATGTGTATTCGTCAGTGTGTGTGCAATGGTTTGCAAAGTCGAATATAGCGGCCGGGTTGATGGGATATCCCATAAAGCGGGTCTCGAAATGAAGGTGAGGACCGGTGGAACGTCCAGTGCTTCCACCGAGGCCGATCGGCTGACCGGCTGTAACCACTTGATTCTCCTTTACCAACTGTTTGTTCAAGTGACCGTAAACGGTTTCAAGGCCGTTGGGATGGCGGATGATAACGTAATTGCCATAGCCGTTACCCTCATAATTCACCACTCTCACTTTCCCTGAGAATGCAGCCACCACCGTGTCGTTTGAATTGAGCTTCAGGTCAACACCCTTGTGCATGCGTCCGAATTTGGGGCGGTAGCCATAATTCGAGGTCACGTGTCCCGGAACGGGCATCACGTAGTTGGTAACGTTGATCACAAACCTGTCGGGCACTTCGTTCTCGTTAAACGGATTTACTCTGCGGGAGTTCCATCCTTCCGTGTAGATGTCGAGTTCAGGCTCCAGGTTGTCGTTGAAGTCGATGAATGAAGACTCTTTGAGTAATTTGATCTTATCTTTGTTGCGCGATTGCGAGGCAATCAGGTTGCGGTGTGCTTTCTGATGGAAGCTGCTCTTGCTCTTGCTCTGCGCATAAACGCCGACACCTGTGGTCGAAAGCGCTACAAGCAGCAATGCCGCTACCTTTCTATACATCTTAAAGTTCATTGTCTCCGTAAAAAGATTTCACATTTTCGGGAAGATAATCGAATACCTCCTCGTCTTTAAAGAATCTTGCAATTTCAATTTTGGCATTCTCCACGCTGTCGCTGGCGTGCACGATGTTGGTTTGCCCGCTCATGCAGAAGTCTCCGCGCAGGGTTCCCGGCTGGGCGTTGCGCCCGTTGGTTACGCCTGTCATCTCTCTGAACACTCTAACGGCTTCCACACCTGCCAGGCAACCCACGATCACCGGAGTGGCGGTCATAGATTCAACGATAGAAGGGAAGAACGGCTTATCCACCAAGTGAGCATAATGCTCGCGAAGAAGCTCCTCTGTAAGCTGCATCATCTTGAGCCCTGCTATCACAAATCCTTTATCTTCTATCCTTGAAATAATACGCCCTACCAATCGGCGGTCGATTGCCGAAGGTTTGAATATTACAAGTGTCTTTTCCATTTTAATATTTTTTAATATTTGCGGTTTTTCTACTATCAAATGTAACTCTTTCGCCTTAATTCTTCAAAATTTTCAATCAATTTTTTTACTATTTTTCATCCCTCGACTCTTCTCCTATAAACATTATTCAACTGATTACAAGTCGTTTATAACTTTTAAACCCCGTAACCAGCCTTAATTTTGCAGTCGCACACTCTCGCGCTGTTTGTGCAATTTTAATTCCCTTTGAATGTTAATTTATGTTAAGGCTTGTGTAGGAAAATTTGAACTAAATCTCCTCTTCAATTGTAATTAAAATAGAAGCTTTCCTTCCTTAATCTTCAATCGGGTTTGAAGGCAGAAGGAGGGGAGCCGCCACTATTTAGAACTGAGCATTAATTATGATTCCCACCGATACCATTCCCAGCGCAGCAGCACCGGTAGATTTCCCGACGGTTCATCTGCAAAGCGAAGCAGCCGAGCATTACTGGTCCATTGCAAAATGGATTATGAAACTCGCATACGGCATCCTCTCCTGGTTTCACGCTGAAAACGACAAGGAGCTCTTCATCTTCGTTTATGCCGTCCTGGTCTTCATAATCTCGTTCGGCGTAGGTTTGATCTTACAGTGGATCATCGTCAGGGTCGTGACGAGGCTCTCGCATCGGTGGAAAAGCGATATCTACAACAATCTCGTGGGCGACAAATTCTTCAGCCGCATCTGCCGCCTGATTCCCGCGATTCTTTTCCTTATTTTTATCCAGTTCACCCTGACATCGCACGCCACTCTCTCCAACTGGCTCACGCGCCTCACTTGGATTTACATCATAGTGCTCCTCGCCATCGCCCTCTGCTCATTGGTCGACGTTACCTGGATGCACATCGACAGCCGGGAAAACAAACGCAAGCTCCCGCTCAAGGGGGTGGTTTCGCTCACCAAAGGGATCATATGGATTGTGGCCCTGGTGGTGATTCTGGCCATTATCTTCAACAAATCCCCGGGTTCGCTGATTGCCGGTATCGGTGCGTTTGCTGCCGTTATTATGTTGATTTTCAAAGACTCCATTCTCGGAGTGGTAGCCGGGGTGCAACTCTCGGAGAACGACTCTCTGCACGTAGGCGACTGGATCAAGGTCGGAGACGCCAACGGGATTGTTCAGGAGGTCACGCTTACACAGGTGAAGGTGCTCAACTGGGACAAGACGGTAACTACGGTGCCTCCCTACAGCCTGGTGAGCAGCGGTTTCACCAACTACCGCAGCATGCAGGAGAGCGGCACAAGAAGGGTGGAGCGGTCTTACCTTATCGATTCCGACAGCGTCGTCGCCACAACCGACGAGATGCTCGACGAATTTGCCAAGATTCCTCTGCTCACCGAGTGGATCACGAAGAAACGCGCCCAGCAGGCTGCCGGAAAGGTTGAAAACGTATTTAATTCAGAAGGTTTGGTCGACGGCTCCATCGAGACGAACCTCGGCGTGTTCCGCGCTTATCTCGCTCTCTACCTGCTTAACCATCCGAACGTCGACAAAAATACCGACGGCACCACCTTGACCTTCATCACTACGTTGCCTCAGACTTCCGCCGGCATACCGATTCAGCTTTATTTCTTTACCTCCACATCTAAATGGGCTCCTTACGAGGCCATAACGGCTGGAATTTTCGAGCATATCGCCGTGATGCTGTCGAAGTTCAAGCTCTATACGTTTGAATACCCCACGGGGCGCGACACCATGATCGAAGGTTACCTCAGCCCAGGGAAAACGCCGAATTCCGTGTTTGGTGTGCCTATGGGACTGTTCCCTACGGCGCCAGAAAAAGGGGATGTCCCGACGTCGCAGGCACCCCCTGTAAAAGCTAATCCTGATGTAGATTCCAGTGTCTTGTAACAGACCTTTCTATATCTTACGGATTTCTATGTTCTGATTTATTCTACCGGTTTCAGTTTCACGGTGAAGTGGCGCATAAGCTCAGCTTCCCAAACGATTTCCACGCCTTTCTTGATTTCGTCTCTGCGGTCGAAGACGTTCTTGAGAGCGGCTGCAATCACTCTGATGTGGTTGTCGGTGTAAACTCTGCGCGGGATGCAAAGGCGAACGAAGTCGTTGCCGCCGAAGCGGTTTTCGCGAGTCACGGGATCTCTGTCGGCGAGGATGTAACCGATCTCACAGCCGCGGATACCGGCTTCCTTATATAACTCGATGGTAAGGGTCTGAGCCGGGAACTGCTCCTTCGGAATCTGAGGAAGCACCTTGAGGGCGTCTACAAACACTGCGTGGCCGCCGATGGGACGCTGGTAGGGGATGCCGTACTCGTCGAGCAGGGAGGCGAGGAGCTGCAGCTGGTGGATGCGGGTGTCGAGGTTGTCGAATTCAGTGTTTTCGTCAAGACCGACGGCGAGGGCTGCCATGTCTCGGCCGTTCATACCACCGTAGGTGAGATAACCTTCAAAAGGAATCACGAATGCCTTGGCAGCTTCATACCAGTCTTCCCAACGGGTGGCGATGAAACCGCCCATGTTTACGATACCGTCTTTCTTAGCCGACATTGTCATGCCGTCTGCCAGGTCAAACATCTCTTTGCAGATCTCCTTGATGGTCTTGTCGGCATATCCTTCCTCGCGGGTCTTGATGAAGTAGGCGTTTTCTGCGAAACGTGCGCTGTCCAATACCACGCGCTTGCCATACTTGTCTGCCAGAGCTCTAACGTCACGAAGGTTCTGCATAGATACGGGCTGACCACCTGCTGTGTTGTTGGTAACCGTTACGATGATGAAGGGGATTTTGTCCTTATGTTCTTCGAGAACTTTCTCAAGTTTGGTGATATCTACGTTACCTTTGAAGGGGAGTTCCTTCTGGGTGTCTTTGGCATCGTCGATGGTGCAGTCTACTGCAAATGCCTTGCGGAATTCGATATGACCCTTGGTGGTGTCGAAGTGAGAGTTGCCGGGCACATAGTCGCCTTCATGCACGAGGGCGGAGAAGAGCACGTTCTCAGCTGCACGGCCCTGGTGGGTCGGGATCACATATTTGAAACCTGTGATTCTCTCGATTGTGTCTCTCAGTTCGTAGAACGAACGGGCACCTGCATAAGATTCGTCACCCATCATCAGGGCTGCCCACTGGCGGTCGCTCATAGCGCCTGTACCTGAGTCGGTAAGGCAATCGATGTACACCTGGTCAGCTCTCAGCTGGAATACGTTGTATCCGGCTTCCTTGATCCAAGCTTCTCTCTGTTCACGGGTGCTTTTGGTGATCGGTTCCACCATCTTGATTTTCCACGATTCTGCAAACGGTAATTTCATGTCTATATTGGTTTAAGGTTGTTTTTTCTGTTTTATTTTGCCCAAAATTACGACAAATTTCGCTTTCCTACAATAATTCTTTGTTTTTTTATCTCGTTGAATATTATTCTCTTTGCTCTCAAAATTGCATTTTTATACAATTCCTACTCTCGCCTTAATTTCCCGATTTCTTCTTAAGCATACAATTTCAAAATATTTCTCTCCAAAACCGATATTCCGTTTTTAGCTTTTGCGAATAATGATTAAATAGATATCTATTTTTATTTTTTGTTATTCTTTACGAAAATTATTATTAATTTTGCACATAGAAAGGATATGGACAATAAAACGTTCCTCGAAAGCGTGAGCGCGGCGGCTGAACTCGACCTTCAGTCCTGCTCTCTGTTGCTTGAAAAGTTTACTGATATCCTCGAAGACGCTATCTCTTCGGGCGACAGTGTCTCTATCCCTTCATTCGGCAATTTCGAATCAAAGAAGCGCAACGAGAGGGTGATGTCTCATCCCTCGTCGCCCGGCACAAAGATTCTCGTTCCGCCTAAAGTCGTTGTCAACTTCAAGGCCTCACCTATTTTAAAAGAGAGGGTAAACAAGGGATGAAGATTTTGATGCCGCAATTGGTCACGATGCTTGCCGAGCAGTCGGGGAAGCAGAAGAGGCAGGCCGAAGCCTTCCTCAAGGCTTTCTTCTCTGTGGTAACCTCAGCCCTTGAGGACCACGACAACGTGAAAATCAAAGAGTTCGGTACTTTTAAGGCCACACGTGTGGAGGCGCGCAAAAGCGTGAACATCTCCACGGGTAGCGAGGTCAATATTCCGGCTCACTACAAGATCAATTTCACTCCCTCCAAGACGATGGCCGAGAAGGTAAACCGCGAATTCTCGTGGCTCGACATCGTCAATCTCTCCCAGCCGCAACCTCAACCCCAGGCACAACCTGAACCACAGCCGCAACCCCAGCCTGTGGCTCAGCCTCAAGCTCCGGCACAACCGGAACCGCAACCCCAGCCGCAGGTTCAGCCTCAAGCACAACCGCAAGCAGCTCCTGCAGCCGCTCCGGCTCCTCAGCCTGAAGTTGTAATTCCTGCCCCTCAACCCGTCGTTGCTCCGCAATCCCAGCCTCAACCGGCTCCAGCTCCTCAACCGGTAGCTGCGCCGACGCCTCAGCCTCAACCCGCAGTTGTTCCTGCTCCGGTAGTGCAGCCCCAAGCGGCTCCTGCACCCCAACCGGCTCCTGCCGCTCAGGCACAACCCCCGGTTCAACCTGTACCGCAGCAACAACCAGTCACACAAGAAACTCCAGATCCTCAACACCAACATAACCAATCTGTTGATATGTCTATTTTTAGAAATAAACAAGAATCTGAAGGAGAACGCCTCGGAGAAGAATTGGAGAAAGATTTCGGCGAAATCCAACCCGTCGAACCGTTCGGTCCCATAGAGCCCGATTCGCCCGACGACTCTGCGTTATCCCGGGACAACGCCAATTCTGAAACTGGAATTCCCGTCCCTCCGCCGGGTGTTTTCTACGTTACTAAAGAGGAGTTCTCAAACCTCATCACCAAAAACGACATGCGCACCGTGCAGAAAGCTATCCGCAGGGTGCGTGGCAACGTAGATGAGCTTGATGCAAAAGGGAAGAAACGCATGCGCAATGCTATCTTCTGGTCTGTCCTGCTGAGTGTCGCGCTTACCACGGGCGGCTTTTTCATTTTTTATCAGATCCTTCTCGACAAATTCATCCTCACCCCGCGTGTAGAGCAGGTAGATGCCGAAGCCGACGATTCCGAACACGAATCAATGGATGAATTCACCGACAACGCACCCACTACGGCCGAACTCTCCGCGCCGTCTAAATCTTCCAACGGTCCTGCGGCCCCCACAACTCCCTCCGACATCAAAGCTACCGATAAGGTTACAAACACCCGATATCTCACCACAATGGCCAAGGAGCATTACGGTAACTATAACTTCTGGCCTTATATCTATCTTGAAAACGAGGCAAAACTCGGCCATCCCGACCGCATTAAGCCCGGCACGGTGGTTGTTATCCCGTACCTTGACAAATACGACATCGACCCGACCGATCCGGCCGATATCGAGAAAGCCAAACAGGCTGGCATAGAAATTTATAAGAAATACCAATAATGGTATCTTTGAAGATCAGACTTCTATTATCCGCCTTTCTCATTTTTTCGCCTTTCTTCAATATTCTTGCCGACGACACCATTCCCTCATCTTTTGAAGACTTCACCCTCGACGAAGTCGTAGTAAAATCCAAAGGCGTAAAAAAACTGAATTTCGGAGCCACCGACAGCGAACTAATTACTGCCGTTGAACTCACACGTGCCGCCTGCTGCAACCTCGGCGAAAGTTTCTCCACCAATCCTTCTGTCGACGTAAATTACGCAGATGCCGCCACCGGAGCCAAGCAGATCAAGCTCCTTGGCCTCTCCGGCACCTATGTGCAGCTCCTCAACGAAAACACTCCCGCCATGCGCGGAATAGCCGCCAATTACGGCCTTGACTACATCCCGGGACCTTGGATTCAATCGATTCAGGTGTCTAAGGGAGCAAGCTCTGTAAAAAACGGTTTTGAGTCAATCACAGGCCAGATCAACGTGGAGCTTAATAAGCCACAGCTCCCGAAAAAACTCAATCTGAACGCCTACTTCGACAGCGACGGTAAGCTGGAATTCAACGCCGCCGGCAATCTCCATTTCGGCCAGCGCTGGAGCGGCGCCCTCCTCGTTCACGGCGCCAACTCCTTCTGGACCCACGACGCCAACGACGACGGCTTCGTAGATATGCCAAAAGTCAAGCGCCTCTCGCTCGTCAACCGATGGGCCTATATGGGGGAACGTTACGTTTTCCAGATCTACGCCAAAGGGTTGCTCGAGAAACGCACTTCCGGTCAGATAGGTAAACATTCCTCCCATCTCGCCGATCCTTACGTCATCGACATTTTCTCAAAACGTCTCGAGCTCTTCACAAAAAATGCCTATATAATCTCAAAAGAGAACGACGTCAACATAGCTCTTATCCTTTCCGGCTCCGTGCAGGATCTCAATTCAAACTTCGGGCTTAAACTCTACGACGCTTTGCAATACGACGGCTATGCATCTCTGATGTTCGAGCGTAAATGGACGGAGATGCACGCCCTCAGCGTGGGGCTAAGCTACCAGTATGACGCCTACCGACAGCACTACCGCCTGCTGGCCGACGAATCCTCACCTCTGAAAGATTATACCCACGAAGGTGTCAACGGTCTTTACGGCCAATATACCCTCAATCTCGACGACAAGTTCATCGCTATGGGAGGCCTGAGATACGATTACAGCTCGCTCTACGGCAGCTTCGTAACCCCTCGCATCCATCTGCGCTACAACCCGTCAGACCTTTGGTCCCTCCACGGCTCGGCTGGCATGGGCTACCGCTCGCCGCATCCGTTGGCGGAGTTCAACTACCTCCTGGCTTCCTCACGCAACTGGCATCTCCCCGAAAAACTGAGGATGGAGAAAGGTTTCAACACAGGCCTCGGGTTCACGTTCACTTCCACGATTGCCGACCGCGCCATAACTGTCTCCTCTGAATACTACTTCACCAAATTTTTCAACCAACTTGCGGCCGACCTCGACCAACCCCACACTGTGCGCCTCACAACCGATTCCAAAGGATACAGCCATAATGTGCAGGCTGAGGTAACGGTTGATCCCATCGACGACCTCACTGTTACGGCTGCATATCGGTTTACCGATGTGATGGTGAACTACGGCACCGGTTACCAACGTAAACCCCTCACTTCGCGCCATAAAGGCCTCATCACGATCGGCTATTCGCCGTTTATAGGGAAATGGCAATTCGACGCCACTTTCACCGTCAATGGTGGAGGCGTGATGCCCTCGCCCTATATTACTGCTAACGGCAAACCGTCTTGGCAAGAGAAATACCCCGCTTTCTGCGGCCTCAACCTGCAGATTACGCGGAACTTCCGCTTCTGGAGCATCTATCTGGGAGGGGAAAACCTCACAAACTATCGTCAGAAAAATCCTATCATCGACGCCTCCGATCCCTGGGGTAAAGACTTCGATGCCACTATGGTATGGGGCCCGCTGCAAGGTGCGATGGTCTATTTCGGCGTTCGCATCAACCTCCAATAGACTTTCTCCTTATATAATATATTCTCTCTAAAATTGTTAATTAAAAAAATCGCGATATAAAGATGAAAAAGACAATTCTCATAGGCGCATTCCTCCTCATTTGCGGGTCGGGTGTAGCCGAAAATAAAACCGTTCGCTTTGCTGTCAACCCTCCTTTGGTGTGCAACAATTGCGAAAACCGTGTGAAAGATAATTTCCGCTTCGAGAAGGGGATTAAGTCGATCAAGCCCTCCGCAAAGAAAGGGGAGGTGGTGATCACATACGACGACGCCAAAACCGATATCCCTACAATCTCGGCCGGCTTCGAGCGCATCGGCTACCAGCCCGAGCTCCTCGATTCGATCCAGTAAAACAACTCCCACTAATACAAGCAGCGCAATGCCGTTATCGACACTGCGCTGCTTTATTATTATTCTCTGTTCCGGAGCTTAACGCACCACTATCTTGGAAACTTCTTTCTTACCTCTGAGGATGTAAACTCCAGGCGCCAATTCCGACGCGAGACTTCCTACCTCAGCGTTCCGCTTGATGAGCATACCCTCCAGCGAATACACATCGGCAAACGGTTCTGTGAAATCAGCCAGCGGATACTCGACACCCGTGGGGAGGGCCACCGCACCGCCGATTGCATACAGCGTTTCCTTCTCTGCCGCTGGAGTTGAGATCCACGCGTTGCTCACCTTCATTGTTCCCAAAGGATTGCAGCCCTTTTGGAGCGACAGTTTAATTATGGAAGCCGGTGCTGTCGGCAGCAGAGCGTTTCTCAATGATGTCACCACTACGCGGTAATTCCCGTTGTTGAGCCTCTTCCAAGACAATCTGTGTGAAGAAACGTTGTCGAGTTCAATGTCAGAAATCTCAACGTTGTCGGGACAGATGATGTCAGCCTGAAGCGCCGTCACGTCGTCTGCAGTTTCAAGCCCTATATAGCTAACGGCAGTTTCCGAATTTTCAAACCAGATTTCGCCGAAATTCAAAACGTTAGCTTCGTTGCCTTCCTCTGTCGGTCTTATACGCATCCGGCTAACTTCGCTTCCTTCCGAATCCATCATATTCTTCTCCAAGGTTTCTCCCTGGTCAAGGATAAACTGAATCGTCGTGCTGATATCCGAAATGGTTATGTCGCCGTCGCCGTTCGCATCGGCGTTCCCTTCATTGAATCTCTCGTGGGTATCACCCATTATATGGTTGGCGATCGCCACCACGTCAGCCACCGTAATGGGAGCGTCGAGATTTTCTTCATCAAGTGCCTTTCCGGGGCGTTTGTCTACCGTCACAGTGACAGCGCACTTTGCCGAAGCGTTACCTCTGTAAGCCCTGCAGGTGATGGTGGCGGTCCCGGCTCCTACGGCCGTAACGCCTCCGACCTCAGATACGGTCGCAACTGCCGTGTTGCTGCTCTCCCACGTCAGATAGTCGTCTGCTGTCTGCTCGGGAGTGGTGGTTGCCACTATTTCAAACGTCTCGTTCGCCTTGAGGGTCTTTTCGGTAGGTGAAAGTGTGATAGTTTTTATCACGTCTGCCGTTGCCACCACATTAAACGGTATCATGCAGCTCAACCCGGGTTGCAGGAAGTTTATCATCAGCGACCCTTCTCCAGTCTCCACGGGTGTCATCTCTAAAATCACCTCGCCTGTTTCCTCATATCCCTCATAAGTCACCACTTTAGTTGTGGCCAAAACTTTATACCAATTATTTACGGCAAGCATGTTGCTTATCTGCGGGTAGCCGAGCGTGGATTCGAACTTAATCTTAACTTCCGTTATCTCGCTGAGATAAGGATCCCCATCCCATTCCCACGTGGGAGGTTGTAACAAATCATATAGATGCGAACCCTCGGGCATCATCTTTTCATACTCAGGCCTCAGGGCCGGCTCGATGAAGAATCCAGTATGGAGCGACTGCGTCGCAATCTTCCTTACGAATTCTTCAGGAAGCACACCATTGAAGAGACAGCAGGTGAAACCGCTGCAGCCACTGAAGGCATCGTCTCCCAATTCTATTTCCGAATTAATGGAGATGTTGGTAAAACTTTCGCAATTCATGAAAGCGCCATCTCCTATATAAGCAAGGGTCTCCGGGAACTGCAACCAGTAATCTGCATTAAGAGGTCTGCTGTAATGAAACTCTCTATTTTCCGCAAATGCGTAGGCTCCAATCCTTTCGAGAGCTGGCGGGAAGGCTCCGAGCGTCTTCACACCGCTGTTGTAATATGCATATTCGCCGATCTCCTTGATATTGGATGTAAGGTTTGCTGAGCTTATTGAAGTCCCCTCGTAAGCATGGGCCCCGATTCTCTTTACGTTTGCGCCTCCTGTGATTGAAGTGATGCTATTGACGCCACAGAAGGCATAGTCTGCTACCTCTATCACAGTATAGTCAAGACCCGAAACCTTGATTGCGCTCGGAATCACCACCCTGGTCATGGTGTATTCTTCACCCTCCATCGGCGGTATCAGCTTGGCCTCGAAATTATCGGTCAACTCATACCAGATCTCGTTGTCTTTCACATATTTTTGATTGTTGATAGGGTAGGAGCTGCTGAAATTTTTCCATACAGCTGCTTTTTTATACGACGCGGACGATTCTTCCGGCACAAACAGCGGCGCGTTTTTGTAGGTATAGCTTGAGAAACTTTCGTCAAATGCCGTAGGCGGCTCTATGGCCGAGCATATCACCATCTTGACATTGGCGTTGTTGAAGGCATTGTCGCCAATCTGCTTTATCGTCGAAGGCAATATCAATTTCTCTATCGGGCAGCCCCGGAAGCAGTCATCTCCAATTTTCTCAAGGCCGTCGGGCAGTTCTACCGATGTGAGACCTGAATACTGGAATGTTTTGTTGTTAAGCACTTTCAAGCTGCTCGGTATCTTGATAGATTTCAGCGCTTTACAGTCGCTAAACGAACCGCCACCAAGAAATTCCAATCCCTCGGGCAGGTTGATTTCTTCCAGCAAAGAGCACCTCCCGAACGAGGAGCCTGCAATCATTTTCACCGAAGGGGGAATAACCACTTTCGTGATCTTCGAGTTGTCAAACATAAACGCGTTAGAGATCTCGGTAAGCGTATATGATTTCCCATTTATCTCCACAGTTTCGGGCAACGTGAGCTCTCCGCTATACGAATAGCCGTTTCGTTTAACAACGGCCACAGTTTTCTTCTCCTCGGAGGTTATCACGAATTTAAAATCGTCAACAATAGCCCCGTTGTTGCTGTTGGCTATCTCGAAGGGGATTCTCTTGCTATATTTTATGTTCTTGTCAGCACTGTTTGTAACCTCGAGATCAAACACGCCACCCATATTGTTCATGGTAGGGAGTCCAAGATTGAATGTACCCTTCATCCCGGGTTCCAACACAAGATTTGTTCTGTAACTTGTGTTTACCGCCAATTCATCTGAATTATGTTTATACACCCATACATTTACCGACTGAATGATGGTGTTGCCACGGTTTTCACCATCCATGTCGAATCCGAGGTTCGACCCGGTTATGAGCGTGGTCTGGCTACGGAAATTGGTAAATTCTATATCGTTGTTGGCATCGGTTCCGGTTTCTGACTTTTCTATCTCTCCGTTTTTGATTGTGATCTTCACATATCTTTGCCCCATCAAGGTGCAATATACGGGATAAAACTCATCATACCCGCCGGGGTTTATCGTCTCGTCATCAACCAACTTGGCTACCGGTCGCAATATATATTCACCATCCGGCAGTGCTGAAAAATCAACTTCATACGAGATGCTCTGCTTCATCGAGCTCCCGTCGGCTATCTCCATAGACTGCCCGCTCTTCTCTTCCAGTTCAGTTTTTTCACCGTTCTCCTGATTGATTGCCAACACGCCGGGATAGATTACATTCTGACCTCCGAGGCAATTCAACGTATTGATGCTGAATAGTTTACTCTCTTTGTCGAAGTCTACGCCGTTCGCTACAAACAGAGGAGTTGGCACATTCTTATCAGGGTGGCGTAATCCTCTGATTATATATTGGTTTACGCTGTAAATATCGTCGGAATTTGAACCTGTGCCACCGCCTCCCGGACGCAACACGTTGAGGCTGAAGTATCCGTCGGCGTCACCATACCATCCCCAGTTTATATGAAACAGTCCCTCCTTATATCCGTCTATAACAAAGGCATGGCCTCCGGTGCCCACGGTACCACCACCGCGATAAACCACCGGGCGGTCGTTCGCAAGCTCTTCATACACCAATCTGTCCCATTCTTCAGGCGTGAAGTATTCCCTGCTTAAGAGTGCGAGACCTTCAGACGGGTAATTGAAATAATTGCGGAATGCCGAAGCCGAGAGGTCGGCCGCAGTCCCGTCGACACGGTATTCGCTTTTTACCGACATTCCTGCTGCAAGGCAAAGCTCGGCGGCGGCATTTATCTCATAATCCTCCTCATCGCCCGCATAATATGGGAGCATATTGTCGTAGTCAAACTCAACAGCCGAGAAATCGTAACTCAACGGCTGGCCGTCATAATGATTCGTATATGAAACCGAACCCGTACCTGTAGGCGGATATTGCTGATAACACATCGCCATCGCCATTGCGATCCCCACGCATCCCGCGGGAGCATGCATATACTCAATTATAGGAGTCTTACGATTGAAGGGTTCGTCCTGACCCCAAAAGAGCTCTACTTTCTCCTCGATAGCAGGGTAGTAGGTCTCGGGTTCTTCGGCCACCGCCTGAATCTCAGCGCTGCCGGTTGCATAATAATTGCTTATGGCTGTTTTATAGTCGCCTATCCACTCCCTCAACCCTTCGGGCAGCGCTTCCACGCTTTCGAAATCACCTTTGTCGGTATATCCCAATACGGGCACCAGCCGGTCGTCGGCCGAAGCTATCACAAACCCACCGTCGTTTCCGCGTGAGAAGATGTAGAAGAGGGGAGAAGCCCCGGCGTCACTGACGGTCTGCTTCAAAGTAAGCTGAGCCGGTGCGGCGCTCAGTGCCGCCGCTTTCTTCCCGCTTCTCGCTTTTGCCAAGGCCGTCATGGCATTCTGCCTGGCCGTCTCCGCACTTATCTGTTTCGAGTGTGCCGCAGGAACCGCCATAGACACCATAAGTACAGAAGCCAATATATGTTTTAAAATCCCTTTCATAATCGTTAGGTCTTTTTATATGTTAGGATTATTCGTTTTTATCTGTTTCTCAATTGATTAGCGCACCATTATCTTCAAGGCTTTCCCCTCTGATCTCAGGATATACAATCCCGGATTGAGCGAACTCTTTACCTCTTCAAACTTGACATGGCTCTTCACCAACATCCCTGCCACGCTATATACGTCTACCTCAGCGCCATCTAACCCTTCAACTTCGGAAATCGAGGTCGGCAAGCCTAAAGTCACCAGGCATTCCGACGAATCAAGGTTCTCGTCTTTATAGACGCTGCCGTCTTGTGCGGAGAGTTTCACATCAGAAACGCTGATGATTCCTCCCTTGAAATTCGAGGCTGATTTGAACGTCATGCTGAGTATCGAAGAATTTCCTAAGGGGTAGGAGGTGTTGCTCAAAGAATACGTCACCACAGTATAGGAATTGTCATTTTTCACTTCGCTGTAGGTGGCGTCATAGTCCTTAGCCTCAAGGGTTTCCGGAACGTTTACAGCCGTTAGTTGCAATCCGGCAGGGAGCGTCACTTTGAACTGGCACCCGTAGTAATTCTGAGTGCTTTCCAGATTTACCAATGTCGTCGCCGAGTCGCCGGGAGTTATTGAAAAAGCCATTATATTCAGTGCGTCCGAACCTTCGGCGTCCACTTCATAATTGAATCCTTCCCAAACCGGCGCCTCTTTATATAATTCGAGGCTCCCTTCAGGCACAGTTATCTTTGCCGTCTCCACCACATTGCTGTCGAAGGCGGCGGTATGCAAGATCG
The DNA here is from genome assembly GCA_022509145.1 of Muribaculaceae bacterium. GTDB lineage: Bacteria > Bacteroidota > Bacteroidia > Bacteroidales > Muribaculaceae > Lepagella. The sequence goes on from JAFLTX010000003.1 coordinate 20,302, forward strand.
GGGGAGTCGTAGCATCCACTTTTATCTCGGAGATATTGTCGCAACCTCCGAAGGCGCCCACGTCAATTTTCTTCACTGTAGCGGGGATGGTGATGCTTGTGATATCTTTCCTGCCGTAAAGCAACCGCGGTCCGAGCTCAGCTATCTTATATTCTTTCCCGTTAATGACGGCTGTCGGCTGTATCACTGCGCTTCCTTCATCCTCATCAATGTTGGCTGCCGACGTAAGTGGCATCAGTATCATCGCTTCGTCGCCGTCGGGTGTCAGCGGCATATAGCGGTATGAGGAACCCTCTATGGTGGTTATCTCGCTGCTGCTGTGATATATTACTCTGATTGGATCGCTCAACACCTCTTTGGAAGACGGGTCGTATATCACCAAGTCATATTCACCCGGATCGGCAGTATTCGGTATCCCCAAGGGTATCGTCTTGCTTTCTCCGGGCGCAAGACTTTCGTTATAACTCGTATTCCTCACCTCTTCGGTTGTGCCTGGTTTGCAAAATCTTATCCCCAGGCGCGTTATGGTGGTGTTGCCGGTGTTTTCTGCAAATACTGTAAACCCGTATCCGTACCTCTCTCCCTTGATGTAGGTTGAGGCCGGAGTGTACTCCGATATCGACACATTTACCTCGATATCCGACCCTTCTTTCGGGTTTATGATCTGGTTTGAAGTTATCTGGGCGGTGTAATATCGCGTCTTGACGATATTGCAATATACGGGGAATGAGGTAGTTGTATCTATCTCGTCTGCAAGCTTATATATCGGTCGGATGGTATAATTTCCGTCTTCGATACCGGTCAGTTCCACCGTGTAATCAACGGTGGTGTTGCCGCGATTTATAATCGCCGTCTTTGATGACCATATTTCATATTCACGGTTGTTGTCGTTGTTTATGAGTCTTACTCCGGGGTAAATTTTAGTATTGTTTACGTAACAAGAGATGTTGACGAGCGAGAACAATTCCTCGGATGGGTCGTATTGGAAGGTAGAAGCGGTTGCAAGCGGTTTCGGAGCGGGGTCATTCTCAAGCCTAACGCCCCGGATGATGCGCTGCGACGAATTCATCGACCATAGTCCGTCTTTCCCCACTCTCTCGGTCAGCAGGTTCGAGAGGGGGAGGTAGGCGTTCTTCTCGCCATACCATCCCAGATTCATATGGAACTTCCCGTCTTTGTAGCCGTCACACAGAAACACGTGGCTCGACGTTATGTTCCCGCCCATATAGAGCACCGGGCGTTTCGCCGCAAGTTCCTCATACACTATCTCTTCCCATTCCTCTAAAGTGAAATAATCCTTCAGAAGCAGACCCATACCGTCAATTGGGTATAGAAACCACTCGTTGAGTGCTCCGGGTATCATTCCGAAATTACCCGAAGAGGCCTCCACGCCGTAATCCATATTTACCGTCACGCCGCAGGCATACATCAGCGTTCCTACCTCGACTACAGATGGATCGGAAGGATCGGCCGCCCTGTCATACGTCGGTTTCATCTTTGAATAATCAAAGGTATGGCCCGCAAAATCGAAACTGAAGTTGTCAAAGGTAAAGGTTGCCTGCTTCCCCTGTTTCGGGTATTGATGGTAATATAACAGCTGCGACATAGCAGTGGCCACACATCCCGTCTTGGCATGTTCCCCGTTGATTATCGGCGTCTTGTAATAGAAGGGGGCTTGCTGACCCCACTCCGTCTTTGTCAAGGGTGCGATCTCGGCACGCTCGGTTGCGCTTTGCCCCATAATGCTGGTGGAGCAAATGGCCGCAATTGCCAAAGAGAGTGTGTAGAAATATCTTTTCATAATCGTACGATGTTGGTTCAAATAATCGTGAGTTCCAAAATAATTCTTCCTCACAAATCCAATAAAACTCACCGTGCGTCTCCGCCCGAAAAGTTCCTCTCCAAAATTACTAATTTTATTTCATTCCTCCAACTCTTCCTTCATTTTGCCTCCCAAAATTTCTCCGGCAGCCCCTCCCGAAATTTCTCCGACAGAACCTCCCAAAAATCCCTCTCCCAAATATCGTCTCTTCTCCGGCTCCAATTCTCCTCAGCTTCCGCCTCATTGTTTGTTTCCGGAGCGGTCCGCAGGGCCGCTCCATTTGTCCCCCAAGGTTTTTCCCTAAGGACAATCACCCCCTGCAAGCAAAAAGGTGAGCCTTTTAGCTCACCTTCCTTTTGAGGTTCCAACCAGATTCGAACTGGTGTGAACGGTTTTGCAGACCGGTACCTAACCACTCGGACATGGAACCCTTTCGTTTTCGTTGCAAAAATAATAAATTTTCCAATATCAACAAAATCTTCTTCAACTTTTTTCCCAATTTTCCAATTTTCCCCTCAACCATAACCTGCCGAAGGCACCTCGACAGTCGCAGAGACCATTCACCGACGCTGCGGTTTCTTATACCAGAAGAAGTATTCTTTCTGCTTCTCTTTCTCCCTCGGGCTGCGGGCTGTCCAGACTTTCTCTCCGGTGTAGGGATTGATACCTGCATAATACATCTCCGTGGCCAAGGTCATCGGCGTAGGCGTGAAATCCTGCACCTGCTCAAGCCGGAAATTCAGCTTCCTGGTCTTCGCTGCCAAGTTTGCCATATCCTTGTCGGTACACCCGGGATGCGAGGAGATGAAGTAGGGTATCAACTGCTGGTTCAGCTTATATTTACCATTCACGCTTTTGAAGATCCTGTTGAATTCCTCAAACTGTTCAAAGCTCGGTTTCCTCATGAGGTTCAACACTTTATCTTCCGTATGTTCAGGTGCTACTTTAAGTCGCCCGCTCACGTGGCGGCTGATCAGCTGTTCGATATATTCCCGGTTGGTCTTATCTTTCTTTCGGTCGCCTGTGGGTGCCATTGCCAAGTCGTATCTCACCCCGCTACCGACGAATGCCTTCTTTATTTCCGGAAGGGCATCCACCTCCTTGTACAGATCCAAAAGCTTACGATGATCGGTGTCGAGATTCTTGCAAACGGTAGGATGGAGGCACGATGGCTTTGTGCATTTCTCGCATATCTCCTTGCGCTTCCCTCCGGTCATATACATATTGGCCGACGGACCACCGAGGTCCGAGACATACCCTTTGAACCCCGGTATTTCCGCTATCTTCTTCACCTCGTCAATCACCGACTCTTTCGACCGCGATGAAATCGTCTTCCCTTGATGGGCCGCTATGGTGCAGAAAGCACAGCCTCCGTAACATCCGCGGTGCATCGTCACCGAATCTTTTATCATCTCGAAAGCCGGTATGGTTTTCCCTTTATATCGCGGATGGGGTAGCCGGGTGTATGGTAGTTTGTAGATTTTATCCAACGCCTCCGTCGATATCGGAGGAAAGGGTGGATTGATTTTCAACATCTTCCCATTCGTTTCCTGCCAGATAGTTTTCCCTACTGGCTTATTCGATTCTATCTCGACGAGTTTAAAGTTCTCGATTTGCTTCTTTTTACTCTTCAGGCACTCCGCATAAGGCGCCAGCACAATGTCGTCTTCTCCGGGCTTCTCGGTGGTGAAGAGTGCGGTCTGCCTCACGTCTTTCAGCGCCTCTATCGGCTCCCCGGCATCAAGGCGACGCGCTATTTCAGCTATCGGTCTCTCGCCCATGCCGTATATCAACATGTCGGCATCGGAATCTTGCAATATGGATGGGCGCAGGCGGTCTTCCCAATAATCATAATGTGCCACCCGCCTGAGAGAGGCTTCTATTCCTCCGAGCACCACCGGAACATCGGGGTAGAGGTCTTTCAGTATCTTGGTGTAGACAATCGAGGGATAATCCGGGCGTCGTCCATGCTTACCTCCGGCTGTATAGGCGTCGTCATGGCGCAGGCGCCGGGCAGCGGTGTAGTGGTTCACCATCGAGTCCATCGCTCCAGGCGACACTCCGAAGAAGAGCCGCGGTTTCCCCAGCTTCTTGAAATCCCGCAAGTCGTCCTGCCAGTTCGGCTGCGGCACTATAGCCACTTTATACCCTTCGGCCTGAAGCACCCGCCCGATCACCGCCGCTCCGAAGGAGGGATGGTCCACGTAAGCATCTCCCGAAAACAATATGATGTCCGGGCGCTCCCAGCCCAATCTCTTTATCTCGTCGGCTGTTGTGGGCAGAAATTCAGGTGTCATCTTCAATTCTGGGATATTGCGGCAATTTTATCTTTCACGTTGAGCAGCTCATCCCTGAGCTGGGCCGCCTCGATAAAGTCTGTGCGTATGGCTGCGTCGCGGATGGCCTTCTCCAGCTGTTTCTCACGATGCTGCAACTCAGGAAGCGACAGGTATTCATACAGCGGGTCGGCAGCGATGGAGTTTTCCTCGCTCTCCACATACGGTCTCGGCTCTTTGTTGAGCGTGGGCACCTGCTGCTTCGGAAGCCGCGGGGAGAGGCGTTTCTCGTCGGGAGTCCTCTCTTTGTTCTTCTTACCGGCCTCGTATATCTCTATTAGATCGTTCTCGGTGCGCTTCACAATTGGGGTAGGAGTGATGCCGTGCGCCTCGTTGTAGGCCATCTGTTTCTTGCGACGCCTGTTGGTCTCGTCTATGGTCAGCTGCATCGAGTCGGTTATCTTGTCGGCATACATTATCACTTTCCCGTTCACGTTTCGGGCGGCACGTCCGGCCGTCTGCGTGAGCGACCGGTGGTTGCGCAGGAACCCCTCTTTGTCGGCGTCGAGTATGGCCACAAGGCTTACTTGCGGCAAATCCAATCCTTCCCTCAGAAGGTTTACGCCAATCAATACGTCATACACCCCCTCGCGAAGATTCTCCAATATCTGTATCCTCTCGAGCGTGTCAACGTCGCTGTGGATATAGGCGCTCTTCACGCCCCATTTCAACAGATGGTCGTTGAGTTCCTCTGCCATCCGCTTCGTCAGAGTGGTCACCAATGTACGCTCGCCGGCCTCGATTCTCAACCTTATCTCTTCCATCAGGTCGTCTATCTGATTGAGTGTCGGTTTCACTTCAATTTCGGGGTCGAGCAAACCGGTGGGGCGTATCACCTGCTCGGTGAAGATTCCCTCGCTCTGCTGAAGCTCGAACTCACCCGGAGTGGCGCTCACGAATATGATCTGGTTGGAAAGACGGTCGAACTCGTCAAACTTCAGCGGTCTGTTGTCAATGGCAGCCGGGAGGCGGAACCCGTAATCCACCAGGTTGATTTTCCTCGAGATATCGCCTCCGTACATCGCCCTGATCTGAGGCAGCGTCACGTGGCTTTCGTCAATGATAGTCAGGTAATCTTTCGGGAAATAGTCGAGCAGGCAGAACGGTCTTGCCCCCGGTTCGCGCCCGTCGAAATATCGTGAGTAATTCTCTATTCCGCTGCAATGGCCGAGCTCTTTTATCATCTCGAGGTCATAGTTCACTCTCTCTTTAAGGCGCTCTGCCTCAAGAAGTTTCCCTTCACTTTCAAAGAAACGGCACTGCTCCCCGAGGTCGAGGGCTATCTGGTTCACGGCGTTGTTGGTGCGCTCCTTAGAAGCCACAAAGATATTGGCCGGATATATGTTGAAGCTCTCAAGCTCGGTCAGCACTCTGCCGGAGTCGGGCTCGATGGTCTGGATTTTCTCTATCTCGTCGCCCCAGAAGATTACTCTGAGCTGTATCATCTCAAAAGATAGAAGTATGTCTACCGTGTCGCCTTTCACTCTGAACTGGCCGGGATGCAACTCAAGCTCCGTGCGCGAATAGAGCGATTCCACCAGCCTGCGTATAAAGGCGTTGCGCGTTATTGTGTTGCCTTTTTTGATGCTCACCACCGTCTGCCGGAAATCCTCTGGATTCCCCATACCGTAGATGCAGCTCACCGACGACACCACTATCACGTCTCTCCGACCCGACATCAATGCAGCGGCCGTGGAAAGCCGCAACTTCTCTATCTGGTCGTTTATCATCAGATCTTTCTCTATATACTTGTCGCTCGACGGAATGTAGGCCTCCGGTTGATAATAATCGTAATAACTCACGAAGTATTGCACTGAATTCTCGGGGAAAAATGCCTTGAATTCAGAGTATAGCTGGGCCGCCAGAGTCTTGTTGTGCGAGAGGATCAGGGTAGGGCGCTGCACTTTATGGATCACGTTTGCCATCGTGAAGGTCTTCCCCGATCCGGTAACACCAAGCAGGGTCTGACGCGGCTGACCGCTCTCAATCCCTTTTACAAGCTCGGCTATAGCTTCCGGCTGGTCGCCCGTAGGTTTATATTCTGACGTCAATTTGAAATCCATCCTTGTTCCTTTCCTTTATTCTTACCTTTTCCTCTTAGCAAATCTTTTGCAAAAATAAGCATTTTTCCGCTCCTTATAGGTATCTTTTCAAAGTTTTTGAGTAAATTTGCACTCTGAATTTGGTAAAATATCTTAAACAATGAGAAAGAATATTGTTGCAGGCAACTGGAAAATGAACACCACCCTCGACGAAGGAGTGGAGCTCGCCAATGAAATCAACGCAAAGGTAAAAGAGACAGCTCATAATTGCGACGTAATAATCTGCGTTCCCTTTACCCACCTCACCTCCGTCAACGCTATGATCGAGCCCGACGTAGTGGCTCTCGGTGCCGAGAACTGCTCGGAGCACGACAAAGGTGCTTACACCGGCGAAGTGAGCGCTGCTATGGTGAAATCCACAGGCGCAACCCACGTGATCCTTGGCCACAGCGAACGCCGGCAATACTTCGGCGAAAACAACGAGCAACTCCTTGCCAAGACCCGTCAGGCCCTCGCCAACGGCCTCACACCCATCTTCTGCGTGGGCGAAGTGCTCGAAGACCGCGAAAACGGCTCTTACAACGACGTGGTGCAAGCACAGGTGGAAGCTCTTTTCCAGCTCTCTAAAGAAGACTTTGAAAAATTAATAATAGCCTACGAACCCGTTTGGGCCATCGGAACCGGCAAGACCGCTACTGCGGAGCAGGCACAGGATATGCACGCCCATATCCGCAAAGTGATAGCTGAGAAATACGGCAAGGAAACAGCCGACTCCACTTCAATTCTCTACGGTGGAAGCTGCAAGCCCGAAAACGCCCGCGAGCTCTTCTCGAAGCCCGACGTCGACGGCGGTCTTATCGGCGGCGCTGCCCTCAAGGCCGACTCGTTCTTAGGCATAATTGAAGCATTTAATTGAAAACCTACCGTTTACCTCATCTCTTCGCAGGGATTATCATTCTCTCCTCGCTCCTGATCCCAGCCTTCGCCAAGGCTCAATCAGAAGACGAAGTCCCCACTGAAGAAATCAACGCTATCCTCAGAATAATTGAAGAGGAAAGCGCCATCGCCACATACGACATCCCCGGAGACATCCTCGAGAATCTCACCAAAAATCCGGCCAACCTCAAGAGGCCCGGAGAAGGGAAAAAACGTGTGGGCACAGCTGCCGTCAAAAAGCTGCAGGGATATCGCATCCAGGTGTTCAGCGACGGCCGCAACCCCTCCACACTCCAGTCGCGCGCACGCGCCAGGGGTAACGCCGTTGTGGCACGGTTTCCTAAGTATCGGGGTCAGATTTACTCCTTCTCCTCATCTCCCAACTGGTATACCCGCATCGGCAACTTCCCGACAATCAAAGAAGCCAATGACGCCCTGGCCGAGCTCAAAGCCGCATTCCCGGCTTTCGCTCCCGAGATGAGAGTTGTAAAAAGCCCTATCACAATCATAAGATAAAGAATGGAAAACCAAAACTCCATCGAAGAACGCACACGGCTCATAGCCGAACACTATCGTGAAATACTGAAGCTGATAGGGGAGGACCCTTCCCGCGAAGGACTCCTCAAGACCCCCGAACGTGCAGCCAAAGCGCTGGTGGCAATCACCTCCGGATATACATCTGACCCCGTGGCGATCGCGCACAAAGCGATATTCAACCACACAGGCTCGCGCATCGTGGTAGTGAAAGACATTGAATTCTACAGCATGTGCGAGCACCACATCCTGCCGTTCTTCGGACACATCTCCGTGGGCTACATCCCGAAAGGGAAAATCATCGGCCTCTCGAAGCTGCCGAGGATCATCGACTGCTTCGCACGCAGACTGCAAGTGCAGGAAAACCTTACAGCAGAAATCTGCAACTTCCTGACCAAAGAGATACCGAACGAAGGAGTGATCGTGACCTGCGATGCCCAGCACCTCTGCATGAAGATGCGCGGTGTAGAGAAGCAAGACTCATCCACACTCACCTACGACTGCTCCGGCAACTTCCTCACCGACCCCTCCCTCCGCTCCGAATTCTTCCGCCTCCTCTCCTAACCCCCCCACAAAGTGGATGGATGCGTCCAACTAACTCAGTGGGCACATCAAGCTAAGAGCAGGAGGACTCCCTGAATTGGAATCATCCTGCTACTGTCACTAAAATTTAATTACTTGGGGATTTTCAACCTCTGACGAAGGGGTTGCTCTGCTTCTCGCGGCCTATGGTGGTGGGGCCTCCGTGACCGGGATAGACCACGGTATCGTCGGGGAGGGTATACAGCCGCTTCTTTATCGAATACAGCAGTTTGGCCATGTCGCCTCCGGGCAGGTCGGTGCGCCCGATGCTCCCTTCAAACAGTGAATCGCCCGAGATGATAAAGCCGTCGGCCTTGTCATACAGCACGATCCCGCCCGGAGAATGTCCGGGTGTGTGGATCACCTCCAATTCTCCGTTTCCCACTTTTATCTTATCACCGTCTTTCAGGTCTTTGCTTACACCGGCGCTCTCTATCTTGAACGGCAGCCCGAACTGCTGCGCCTGCTCCAGCATCCTGGTTCCGAGAAATGCATCGTCGGGGTGAGCCAAGACATCCGCGTCGTATTTCCTGGCCAACCCGGTGTTGGCCAAAGCATGGTCAATATGCAGATGCGTGTTGATTATCCCCACTACCTTGAGCTGGTTCTCGGCCAAAAATTCATCAATGGTGTCGATCTCGCGGTTGTCTACTATTCCGGGGTCTACAATTACAGCCTCCTTGCCTTCAGGATCGTATACCACGTAACAATTTACTCCGAAAAGCAGCAATGGGAAGGTCTTGACTTTCATAACGGTGCGAATATTATCTTCTTGGTTTTAAAGTATTCTTCGTTGAAATAGGTAGAAATATCCACCACCTCACACGGCGTGCCTGCGGCCGCTACCTCCTCGGCCACGTCGCCACCCTTGAGCGCTATGAGACCGTTGGATATGGCATTCACCGACACCGGTTTGATGTTGCGCCTTGCGAGCTTTACCAGCTCCGGAAGGGGCATCACGGCCCGGCTCACCACAAAATCGGCCATCATCTTGCACTCCCGAAAGTCTCCGTGCTGGAATGTCACGTTCTTGAGGCCGCATTCGTCTGCGATGGCTGCTGCCACTCCGAGCTTCTTCCTGATACGGTCAACCAGATGAAACTTCACTTCAGGGAAAAATATCGCGAGCGGCAAAGCCGGGAAACCGCCCCCTGTGCCAAGATCGATTACCGTCGTGCCGGGCTCAAACTTGATAAACTTCGCTATCGCGAGCGAGTGGAGGATATGGTTTACCTCAATGTTGTCGATATCTTTCCTGCTTATTACGTTGATCTTCTCGTTCCAGCGCATACAGGTGTAAGCCAGCTGATTAAGCTGCTCTTTCTGCCTGCCCGTTAAGTCGGGAAAGTATTGCGTTATGGTGTTGAAATATTCTATCATTTAACGTGTTTTTAGCATGGTTCCAATTTCGCGCAGTCCTATCTTCTTACCCCTCAGCAAGATGGAGGAGGTGTAAATCTTCCCTGACAACACCACCGCACCTCCCGCAAAGAGAAAAAGCGACGCCAATCCGCACAAGCTGAGCCAGAGCGGTGCCTCTTTTGAGGCCGAAATCACGGTCAGAAGCGTCGGGGCAGTGAAAGGGATGAAGCTGCAGGCCATCGCAAGGCCTCCTCCGGCGTGGTCTACGGCATATTCTCCAATGTAGAAAGAGGCGAGCAGAAGCATCGTAAGCAGCGTTACGTAGCCTTGATTCTCGTTATTCTTGTCGGTCATCGCGCCCACGGCTGCAAAAAGCGACGCATAAAATATGTAACCTCCTATGAAATAAAGGAAAGACCAGACAAACGCCATCCAGAGGGTAGGGTTCAACAAATAATTCCACGGCAACCCATGGCCCGAAACCAACATAAGCAAGACGGCAAACACCACAATCATCGCCATCCAGATCAAGAGCTGGAAGAGCCCTACGATCCCCACAGAGATTATCTTTGCGAGCATCATCGTGCGCCCGTCTACACACGTCGCCAGAATCTCCACTATACGGTTCCCTTTCTCGGTCTTCACTTTATTAAAAACCATGGCGCCGTATATCATCAGAAAGATTACGGGAAATATCCCCAGCATCATGGCAAGCGCCTTGAGAGGAGTCATCTCGTCGGCCGACGGTCCGGCGTTCATCCCCTCCGACATCTTCATCAGCGAGTCGGAATCAGCCATCAGAAACCCTACGCATATACCAAACACGGCCAACAACACCGGAATGAGAAAAGTAGTTATCCAAAACGACTTTGCCATCACGTCGGTCTTGACTTCGTTTGCTATTATGATGCGTAATTTCGACTTCATCCTTCCTTCTTTTTGCCGCTTGTTTCTTTTATCTCATCAAATTTTCCAACATATCTTGCTTGGGTGCTCCGTTTATTGTCTCCTAAATTCACTTGCGCCAGCATCATCCACACCTTCAAGCGATGCTTTAACAGGCCTGCCTGAAGCAGTGAGTTTCAGGAATATATCCGTAAGAGAGGGGAGAGCTTCCTCAAAATGAAGTATCTCGCTTTGATACGAAGCAAGGTTCAAAACTTTGTAGTTTGACACTCCCTCTTTTTTATCGATTTTATAAGCATACCCTTTCCGGTTTCCACGTTCTCCCTGACTCTCCATGGCGTTTACCAGGCCGCTCGAGATGAAACTCTCGGTGTGAAGCGGGGTGGCTGTTGTGAGCAGTAGCGTGTCTTCTTTAAATGAGTCTTTGATGTTGGTTATGCTGTCGTGTACGAGGAGTTCTCCCTTGTTGATCAACGCTATATCGCGGCAAATCTCCTCGATCGCACTCATGTTGTGCGACGATATCACCACGGTCGCGCCCTTATCATGCAGCAATGTGATCAAGTCTTTCAACACCGCCCCGTTGATAGGGTCAAACCCGCTGAAAGGCTCGTCGAGTATCACCAATTCCGGCTCATGCACTATCGTGGCGATTATCTGCACTTTCTGCTGATTCCCCTTCGACAGCTCCTTGATACGCCGGCGCCTGTCGTTTTGCAAGGAAAACATCTCCAGATATTCACCCATGGCGCGGCGCAGTTTTCTGTCGTCTCCGCCTCGCAATCGCCCGAAAAACATTATCTGGTCTTCTATGCGCATCTTGTCATAGAGGCCTCTCTCTTCAGGCATATACCCGATGTGCGCAGCCGAAGCATAAGACACTCTGTTCCCGTTTAGGAGCACCTCACCGCGGTCGGCAGTCATTATGGAGTTGACGATACGCAGCAGCGTAGTCTTCCCGGCGCCGTTTGGGCCCAACAGTCCGCAGATGCTCCCGCGCTCCACGTCGAGCGACACCCCGTTTAACGCCCTTACGTTCGCAAACTGCTTTTCGACGTCTTTTACCCTTAATATAGCGTCGTCGGTCTTCATCGGGGGGCAATTATTCTGTCGCCGAGGTTCTCGGCCAACTTTGAACGGAAGTGGTGCAGCTTCGTCAGCTGTTCCATCAGCTCCTTCTGAGCCTCCACATCGTTGGCCTCAACTGCCTCGATCACTTTTTTCTGAAGCTCCTGCACCTGCCTGTTCACAATCTCGGCACGCAGTTCCGAAAGCGCGCGCGGCACAAGCTCTTCAAGCTTATCCTCCTCGGCTATCGGGCGCTCTGCGTTTCGGGTAAAGATCACGCTCAATGTGTGGCGTTCGGCCACCAGTTCCGTAGCCAGCTGCCTCACCTCATCATCCTCATGGTTAAGAAGATACCCTACGGAATATTCAATTGCAAACTCCTTGAGCATCTCTGCGCGACTCGCTTCTTCGCGTCTCGCAAACTTCTTCTCCTCACTCCTGATTTTGGCCATCGAGCCGCCTTCCTCCATCAGCCGGTTGCGAAATGCCTCCCGCTCTGCAGCCAATTTCTCTTCGGCGCTCTTCTTGTAATGCTCCAGTTCCTCGTTGAAAGCAGCATGATTCGCCCTGATCAGATCAAAGACTCTCTCATGCACTGGCGATGTAAACCGTATCCCGTCGGCTTTGAACTCCTCGTCAACGAAGTTTATCACCGAAATCTGCTCCTCGTCAAACGTCATCTGCAGATACCCGTATCTGATGCAATATTTAAGCAGCTCACGCTCCTGCTTTATATAGAGTTCGGGCACTTTCTCCTTCCCGCCGTCCTTCTCGCCGTCAGCGGGAGCAAGCTGCTCGGCCGCGCTTCTCTCTCCGGCCACCTGCTGCCCAACTTCACGCTGCGGCCGCTGAGTATAGACGTTCCGCGCGTCTGGAGTCTGGCGCTGGGCTATCCCCACTTGCCTCGCAATTACACTCTCGTCTATCTTCGTGAGCTCGGCACACTCCTTGATATACGTTATCCGCTCGATCTCGTCGGGAATATGCGCGATGGAGGTAACCACACTCCTTACCGCTTCCGAAATCGCCTGCGGATTGTTTCCCGCGCTTTGCAGCAACGCCTGTATCTTGTAGCGGATAAAGTCGGTCTGATGGGTCTCGATATAGTTTAAAAACTCCTCGGGGGTATGTTTCTTGGCAAACGAGTCGGGGTCTTCGCCGTCGGGCAAGAGGAGCACCTTTACGTGCAACCCCTGCGAAAGCAACATATCTATCCCCCTGAGCGAAGCTTTTATCCCGGCGGCGTCGCCGTCATATATAAGCGTTACATTCTCTGTAAAACGGTGAATCAGAGACACCTGGCTCTCGGTCAACGCTGTTCCCGAGGACGCCACAACATTTTGCAGCCCCGCCTGCGCCGAGCTGATCACGTCAAGATATCCCTCCATTAGAAACACGCGGTCGAGCCTTATCATCTCCGGCTTCGCCTCATAGATGCCGTATAGTTCGTTGCTCTTGATGTATATCGGTGTCTCTGCCGTGTTGATATATTTCGCCGCCTCGCCTCTGAGCGCACGTCCTCCGAAGGCCACCGGCTTCCCCGAAGTGTTACGGATAGGGAAGATCACCCTCCCTCTGAATTTCTCATACTGTTTCCCTTGTGCCCAGACCCCGGTGATTCCGATCTTATTGAATACCTCAAGCTCAAAGCCGCTATTGCGTGCTTTCTCGATCAGATCCCGGCCCGATTCCAGAGAATACCCCAGCTTATATTTCTTGATGGCTGCGTCGGTGATGCCCCGATGATAAAGGTAAGCCAGCCCCACATTGCGTCCCTCTTCGGTATTATAAAGGGTGTCGTGGAAGTAATTCATCGCCCATTCGCTGGCCACCAGCATCTCCTCGCGCTCGCTCATGCGCCGGCGCTCCTCGTCGGTCAGCTCGCGCTCCCTTACCGGGATGTTATATTTTTTTGCAAGCAGCAGCAGCGCTTCCGTGTAGCTTATCCCTTCCTTCTCCATCAGGAAGTTCACCGGTGAACCGCCCTTCTTGCAGGAGAAGCAATGGCAAAAATTCTTCTTCGGGCTCACCGAGAAAGAGGGCGTCCGCTCGTTGTGAAACGGGCAGAGTCCCATGTAGTTGGCGCCCCTGCGTGTAAGCCGCACGTAGTCGCCCACCACCTCCACAATATTGGCAGCGTCTTTGATGCGCTGCTGAGTTTCCCGGTCTATCACTCTTTTCTCTTATAAGGCAGCGTATTCTGCATCGATGGTCTGCGCCACTTCTTCCGAAACGGGCACCAGCGGCAGACGCAATATATTCTTGCAAAGCCCCATCTTCGAGAGCAGGTATTTGATGCCGCAGGGATTGCCGTCGGCAAAGACAGCTTTGGTCAAAAGCTTGAGCTTCAGATGGGTGTCTTTGGCCTCGTCAATGTCGATCACCTTGGTGTCGGCTATGCAGCACACTTCCTTCGGCAGCGCGTTGGCCATGACGGAGATCACACCGTCGGCCCCGGCGTTCACCAGATGGAAAGTCAAGGCATCGTCGCCCGAATAGAGCTTGAATCCGGCCGGACGCCTGTAGATTATCTCTTCGATTTGGAACAGTTTTCCCGAGGCTTCTTTGATGCCGATGATATTCGGATTTTTGGCCAGCGAGAGGGTAGTGGCCGGCTCCATGTTGATACCCGTGCGCCCGGGCACGTTGTATAGGATTATCGGACGTGGAGCAGCTGCCGCCAGCGCGGTGTAGTGTTCATACAGACCTTTCTGCGTGGGCTTTACGTAGTAGGGCGTTACCGTCAGCAACGCGTCTATGCCGTTGTAGTCATAATTTTCAAACCCTTCGATCAACTCTGCGGTTGAAATCCCGCCGTAGCCCAACACGATGGGCACACGGTTGGCCGCAACCTCCTTTACGAAGGCTATCACAGCCAGGCGCTCCTTAAGCGTAAGCAACGCCGTCTCGCCCGTGGTGCCGAGCACCACCAGGAAGTCGGCGCCTGCCGTGATTACGTGGTTTACAATCCGGGAGAGGGAATCGAAATCTATCGAAAGGTCTTCGTTAAACGGCGTCACAAGCGCCACGCCGTTACCTGAAATCTGCTCGTATCTCATCTTGAAATCTATTTTGCAAGTTTTCTGCGCCTCGGTGCGCCCCTCTTCCCTTCGCAGAAGAAAGCCCACACCGACTCAAACTTAAATTCAAAAGCAAATTTACAAATTTTTTATCAAAATCCCACCACCTCTCCTCCCCAAATCCAAAAAGACCCGTCGGTCGCCCCCGACCCGCAAACTCACTCCCATCTCAACCCAACTTAAAAGCATTGATGATAACCGGCTTCAAATCAACAACCCCTAATCGCAGAAATTTGTAAAATTCACATCTATAATCGCAATTTTTTGTAAAAATCAAGCTTATAATCGCAGAAATTTGTAAATTTGTAAGTGCATAATCGTAATTTTTTGTAATGAAGGCAAAATTAGACACTCAAAAAGAAATTTTATTCGGTTCCTCTGATCCGAATATATCTCGATTGTTGAGTCAAAAGGAGAAAAACGGGGAACTCAAAAAAATTGCTCCTCGCATTTATACTACCAACCTAAAAGACAATCCGGAAAACATAGTGCGGCGTAATTTAATCGACATACTTAATTATCGTTATCCCAAGGCAATCATAAGCCATCGGAGTGCAAAAGAAATGAGACCAACTCCGACCGGTGATTTTTTCCTCACAAACTCAACTTCTCGAAGAGTAACTGACCTTCCGGGTATAAAACTCAATTTCGTTAAAGGGCCGAAAGCCATTGCTTCAGACATACCCTTTATGGGAATATATATATCTGGAGAATATCGATACATGCTTGAGAACATGCAGCTATCAAGAAAGACTGGGAGTGAATCCCGCGTATTGCCTATCGAAACTGTTGAAAATAAACTCGAACAAATTCTTTTGACTGGCGGTGAAGACCGACTTAACCAATATAGAGACGAATTAAGGAAAGCAGCGGAAGAATTGGGAATGCAACCGGAATTCGTAAAAATCAACAATTTGATTTCGGCACTCCTTTCCACTCATGAAGCAAGCGTCTTATCTACCGACTCAGCCAAGGCTCTTGCTGCAGGCAATCCATTTGACCCTAAACGACTTGAGTTGTTTGAAATTCTTTACGACGCTCTTAAAGATCGATATTTCATTGTTCGAAATAACAGAAATATAGAGGAGGAATCTTTCAGGCTTTTTTCATTCTTTGAAAGCTACTTTTCAAATTATATTGAAGGTACTGAATTCGATATAGCTGAGGCAAAAGCTATAGTGGATTCCGGAATACCTATTCCAAGGAGAGACGAGGACTCACACGATATTCTGGGCACCTTCAAAATTCTGTCAAACCGTTCGGAAATGATGCGGACTCCCACATCACCGGATAAGCTTTTCTCCATCCTTAGCCACAGGCATTCCATTCTTTTGGAAGGGCGACCGCATTTATCCCCTGGAATATTTAAAATGAAGAACAATCGTGCAGGTCAGACTGAATTTGTAGATTATAAACTTGTAAAAGGAACCCTCTCACAAGGATTTAAATACTATTCTGCGCTTACCGACCCATTTGCTCGTGCCATTTTTATGATGTTCATGATTAGTGAAGTGCATCCGTTCAATGACGGCAATGGTCGAATAGCTCGTATAATGATGAATGCTGAACTCGTTAAAGCAGGCCAATCAAGAATTATAGTGCCGACCGTTTTCCGTGAAGACTATCTCCTTGCCCTGCGCAAACTGACTCGTCAGAAAGATCCTTCGGCTTATATCAATGTAATGACCAAGCTTCATCAGTTTAGCGAAAATCTTTATGGTAATGATTTTGCTGAATTAAAAAATTATCTTGGAGCTTGCAATGCGTATGAAGAGCCATCTCAGGCCAAACTCAAAATCATTGACCGCTCCTTTACAGATATATAATTAATAAGAAGGAAGCCGATGGCTTTGCCGGTAAAGCGGATTTCCCATAGCTTCCAACCAAGTGTTGCGATAAATTAAGCGCCCCCAAATTGTCTCGGGAGCGCTTTCTTAAATTTTCAGAACCTTACATTTATTCCTAAGTGGAGTGAGAATGGGTTTAGTCGGCTTTTCGTTACATAGTCACTGAGCGCCTTCACCTGCTGCCCCTCCGCTACCGTGTAAGTCACCGGTGCCGATTCAGCATTGATTTCAGACAATTTATCAGTATCATAACGCCCGGTGAAGACGTCGGTCAGGCCGGCGTTGTATCTGATTCCTAAATCTATAGAAACCGGACCCGCCACATAGAATTCCAAGCCGGCGCCTGCCATGAAAGAAGCGGAGAACCCCTTGATTTCTGATTTACCCGTTTCTGCTTCGTCAAGATAAGTCTCTCCGAAATCATTCAGATAGTCTGCCTTGATCACCAATTGATCATATTCTTGATACACGCCATAGCTGTTTGCAATGCCGGTAGTAGAGCCTTCTTTCCCGCTGCATTTAAACCCGAGTCCGAACCCTAAATCTGCATGTACTCCGAGCCATTTCGTTGCTCTGAATTGGTATTGCAGATAAATTGGAATCTTAAAATACCCGAGGTTTATCTTCTGGTTTACGTCATTCAGTGTCGTGTAGCGCTGATAGGGATTTCCATCTACATCGGCTGAAGCTGGTGCGGCATAATTATAACTTAGCTCAGCGACGTCAAAAGAAACGGAAGTTGCGCTGTACCCCACGCCGATATTGGCCTCGAGAGAATTGGCCCCTTGTTTCCAAAATGTATAGCCAAAGTCTACTCCGAATGAATTGGCTGAAGATTTGGAACTCATTCCCGGTAGAGCCGTGGTCAAAGAGAAAGCGTTGCCAAGCCCGATATCACCGTAAGCTTTTACCACAAGATTTTGAGCTGTTGCCTGCGATGCGAAAGCACCGCAAGCAACGATAATGAACGAATATTTTATCTTTTTCATTGTTATTTGATTATTTTGTATGAGGAGTTGGTAGTTTTAATTATATAGATTCCGGATTCCAACACGTCAATATCCCTTCCCATGTATTGGCCATCTTTGTTATAAATCCCCACGATATGCTCTCCGCTTCTCGATCTGTTGCCGATGAAATCCAAGGGATTGAAATCATCGTCGACGCTTCCGTCAAGATGGCGACGGGAGCTGACGTGCATCTTTCCTTCATCATCAATATAATAGGCGAACACCCAGAAGTCGTTGGCGCTCTTCCAATAGATGTTTTCCGTAGTGAAGGTATAACGCCAGGGCGTATCTCCGAGAGTGACGTCACCTTCGGCAGCATTTGAATATCCAAATACGTAATGATAGCCATCGGCTTCAAGCACATTGTCGCTCTTCTCCATCATCACCACGAATGTATGGCTCGCGCCGTCGCCCTTGCGCAGAAGTTGAGTCGGAGTATCAGCCGGCGATACGACTGGGTCGGGATCGGGACCGGGAGTAGGTTCATCCGGAGTCACAACGGTCACTTCGCAGGTTGCCTTTACTTCCTTCCCATTCACAGTGGCTGAGGCAGTGATAGTGGCCTCGCCGAGGGCAATGGCAGTCACTAACCCTGCATCTGTAACCGAGACAGTCTTGTCGTCTGAAGATGTCCAGTTGATCACTTCCGGCAAAACGTAACCTTCCATTGCTTTTGGAACGAACTGATAGGTGTCGCCAATATAGAGGCTGATTCCTTCCTTACCTCCCATTACAGATTCATCAAACTCAAACTCGAAGTCCTCGTCTATGGGAGCGGTGACTGTCACTGTGCTTGTGGCGCTCAGTCCGCTGCCGTCAAGAGCCGTTGCGGTGATGATTGTCTGCCCCTGACCAAGAGGCGTTACTAAACCAGTATTTGAAACGGTAGCTACAGACGGCTGACTGCTTGACCAATCAAACTCTGTCATTGTGGCCCCGTCCGGAGTCACGATGGCTTTTAACTGAACTGACTGCGCGTTCTGCGCAAGAGTAAGTTCGGCCGGATCGAGGTGAACACTCTTCATCGTTACTTCTGCAACGACGTTCACTTTGCCAGAGAAAAGTTCCACTCCGTTGAGAGTTACAATATAACTGGTATTGCCTATCGATACCCCGGTAAAGGTTGCCGAAAGAGTGTTTGGTGACGGGTTAAGGGTTACAAACATTTCTCCTCCTTGCGCCAGAGACCAAGTCAAGGTCGGAGCTTCGGAGATTCCTTCCGGCAGTTCGATATTTATTGTTATGGAACGGTTCACGTGAACCATAACGTCCTTTCCGTCAACGAAGCCATTGTCTCCATCTTCTCCCGAGTCGTCGCCTGTCCCTGCACCTGGCTTGACTGTGATGTCACCACCATCTTTGACAGTAACGATACAGCTTGCAGATACATTGTCGACGGTCGCTGTTATGGTTGCCACTCCTGCTGCAAGAGCTGTTACTTTCCCTGACTGATTGACAGAAACAATAGATTTCCCGGCCTCATCAACCGACCACTCAATGATAGCAGAACTATATTGTGGGACAATGTCCACTTCTAATGTTTCCTCTTGACCGATTAATAAGTTTAAATTCGATTTGTTTAAGGAGATTTCAGATATTTCTATAGGGTTGATATTTGAAAAACGACGCCAATAATAATTAGATTTATAAAGATCAATAGATTCTTTTGGTACAAATAAATCTTTTTGATATAAGTCATAAAAAGTACCTAAAGATATATAGGGTGGAGAAGCCGATAAAGATATTACATTCTTGAAATTTACACTGTAATCGAATGTATTACTTTGCATACTCTGTACTTTTTCCCCTAAAATTAAAGATCCGGTGAAACCCGAACAATCATAAAAAGCACGCTCTCCGATTGATTCAACATTGTTGCCGATTATAAGTGAACCCGTAAAGCCGGAACAACCGTAGAAAGCAGAAGTTCTAATTGAAGTAACCGATTCAGGAATGGTCAACGAGCCGGTAAAGCCGGAACAGTCTCTGAAAGCACGCTCCCCGATTGAAGTAACTGAATTTGGAATGGTCAGCGTGCCGGTAAAGCCGGAACAGCCATCGAAAGCAGACTCTCCAATTGTATGTACAGAATTTGGAATTGTCAGCGAACCGGTAAAGCCTTTACAGCCATAAAAAGTATTCTCTTCGATTTCTTGTACTGAATTAGGAATAGTAAGAGAGCCGGTAAAACCGCAGTCATAGAAAGCAGCCTGTCCGATTGACTCAACATTCTTTCCAAGAGTAAGCGAGCCATTAAAGCCGGTGCATCCAAAAAAAGCCCAGTTTCCAATATCTTGGGCATCTATAGTCAGGGAACCCGTAAAGCCTGAACAATCCTCAAAAGCTCTTTCCCCGATTGTTTGGATATTATCTCCGATAGTTAGGGAACCATTAAAGCCGGTGCATTCACGGAAAGCCGATTTCCCGATCGTCCGGAGATTATTGTCCAAATTCAGAGAGCCGTTTAAAGCGTACAATCGATAGAAAGCTGAGTCACCTATTTCTTCAATATTGTTACCGATAGTGAGCGAGCCGTTCAAACCGGTGCATCTAACGAAAGCGGAGTTGCCGATTCTCGTAACATTATCTCCTATTACTAAAGAACCTGTAATTTGATTGCAACCATAGAATGCCCATTTCCCAATCGAAATTAGAGTATTGGGTAAACTTAACGGACCTGTAATTGAATTGTAACTAAAGGAAAAATCGCCAATTTCTACTACAGTATATTCTCGATCTTCATAATATACCTTTTCTGGCAATATCAGCTCGCCTTTGATATTATTACCCCACGCTACACTAAATCCAACAGATGTAGGGGTATATGAACCTGCTTTGGTGCGACAGGTTCTCTCTGCTTCGCTTATAACCGTATAGTTTACTCCATAAAAGGTAAAATCTTGGCAATAAGCAGCTATTTGAACAGAAAGTAAGAGTAAAAGTAAAAGTTTGTTTCTCATATAATATCAGTTTTTCAATTTTATTAACTTAATAATTAAATTAATATGGAATTGGCGTCTTTCATGATTTCAAACAAATTTCTATAGACACCACAGAAAGATTATTTGAAAATATCTTGAAGTTAATAGATTTCAATTATTTGTGTTAACTTGGTGTCTGCATCTTCGGTTACCTCAAAAACACGTCTTTTATCGTAATACAACCAGACTCTTATACCCGGGAAGGGATGACCATAGCTGTTTGTTAGTCCGAACGAATAAAAATAGTTGGGCACTTTCGGAAATTCCTCTGTCAAGTCTGTGCTGAAATTGTGTTTCGAGCCATGGTGAGGCACCTGAATTAAACCTAAATTTTCTGCTAACCCTTTTAGTTCTTTGAAGAGAAATCTACAAGTGGTTTCAGAGCCAATAATCTTGTTGAGGTTTATGTCTCCTGTATATAAAGCCGCAACCAATTTATCCCTTCTAACCTTGTGCCAATTCGATTGGCTTAAATCCCGCTCTTTCGTTATTGACTTAACAAAGCAATCTGAATTGCGTCCGGAAACATTATCATTTACTGGACCGGAATAGACAATCAAAGAAGAGTCGTTACGATTGGAAAGTGTTTCCGAGTTTTCTTTGATATATACGTCATAAACCGGTTTCAATCTTCCCTTAATCTCAACCCAATCCGCAAATAGATTATCTGACTCCTTCTCCGAATATTCTTTACCATAAATCTTTATCAAATCCTTAAGCGAATTAAATAATGCCGGATCTGTAATTTGGAGAAATTTTTCAAACCCTTCGTATTCAGAATCATCGCAAATATTGAAAGGTATATAACACCATTTTGGAATTAAACCGACTCCGAGCGGAGTGCCACTCCTGATTACTTCCAGCTCCTTTTTCCCATTATTATCAACAACTTTAATTGGCCGGTTTTCATTGTTATTTTGTGGCTCGTTGGGGGAAAGGGGCCGGGAGCGATTATCCGCAGGATTCACTCTATCTATTTCGATTATTTTCTCTATATTATAGTTCTGTTTAAAGGCTCGGATATTGAAAAGGTCTACCTTGCAATTAAGGAAAACAATTATTTTTTGTGCAGGCGAAAGCAGTGGCATTACACAGCATTTTATCCGTTTAACCCTCTTGCTGAGATAATCAATGCCATTAATATGGTCCTCATCGAAATGGCTTATAAAGAGAATATCAACCTTAGAGGTGACAGGAAAAGCATAATCTATTTTTTTATGAAGCAAATTCCGGTTAAAAGAACCACAATCATATACTACGTTATATAATACAGAATCTTTAAAATCCGCCTGATTATATAAAAGTTGTTCGGTATAAAATGCTCCTTGACCTACAGGGTGAAGGGTGCGTTGCATCAAAACTTCGGGCCTCTTAATCATAATTCCCATCTTGCCGTCGGCCTCTCCTCGTTGGCACATAGATACAAAAAGAAAAGCGTGAGAGTCTGTATCTCTACTCGTCTCACAAACTGAGGCCCTGGAATGCCTTTCGGAATGAAACGAGCAGTAGAGCCTCACGCAGATATGTGAATATAGCATCTCCTCGCGGAGATACCGGAAGTATTCACATTCGAAAGGCATCCATCACTGCTCCATTTGACTCCGATTGAAATTTTCCAGATTTCTATTTTGTCAAATGAGCGATAATAAACGCTTCTTTACCAATATGTCTTGCGGAATGACTGTTGCCAACCTTGACTTCGGCCAATCCACATTGCAAAGTTAAAAAATAATTCCGAAAAATTAAGGCCACATTCAATAAAAACAGTTTCAAATTGAAAATAGCCGTGCATAACGTTCATATTGGGAGGGATGTTGGGGGATTTGCTGGAAAATATATACTTTTGTCGCGGATAAACCGGGAAGCTTATGTTGAATCAGGAAATCATTAAGAAGATTGAGGAGAAATTCGGGAAGAAATTGCAATACAGCCATGACTGCGAGGCTCTTTCGGAAGCCATTGCAGAAACCGTGGGGGAGCGCATTTCCGTTGCCACTCTGAAGCGGATGGCCGGGATGGTGTCAAAAAAATGTCAACCTCGCCTCTCAACAATGGATATCATCGCACAATACATCGGATATCCGAATTATCAGTTGCTGGCGCAGGATATCGACGACGACACTGAAATTTCTGAGTTTGCCTGGGTGGAGGAACTGGAATCCAAGTCTCTGAAAGAGGGGACACAGCTGCAGATAACGTATGACCCCGGACGTGTGTTGGTGTTGACTTATCTCGGCAACGACACATTTATCGTCAACGAATCCTACAAGAGCAAACTGCAGCAGGGAGACGTGGTGACCATAAGCCATTTCACCAAAGGGTTCGAACTGTTGGTGGCTGATGTGGTGCGCAACGGCGAATCGATTGGCTCATACCAAGCCGCAAAAGCAGGCGGACTCACAAGCATAGAGTTATTCCTGACGGATTGATTCAAAGGTCTGTGGAGACACTTTATTCCGACCTCCGCTGAGAATCGTCAGTCCGGTATTCTGCCCGAGAGTCGACGCGTGGCTTCTTCCACTTTCTTTGTCAATGAAATAAAAACCGGCGAGTCTGCCACCTTGAGCTGGGCTTCAGTAGGGGAGATGTCGGGATAGAGGTTCCTACATATTCCGTAAGAATCGTGAAGCAAGTCGAGATATCTTTCCGTAATTATGGTGACGGATTGACGTTGCTGGGCTTCATCGAGTTCGCAGTTTTCGTATTGCCGCATAGTATTCTCCACATATTCCAGCAATGGCTTGAAATGCGCCTTCAACTCCCGGTCTAACTTGGCTGATTGTTGAGCCGTTTTAGAAACTGCCGCCTCTACAGGTGCCGAAGTTTCAGCTGTAGTTTCCGCAGCGGGAATATCTTTTATCTTTCCCGGCACGGAATCAGTGATCACAGGTATTGGCTCTGTGGAGACAGACTCGGTTTGCTCATTTCTCAATTTGACAAAAAATCCGATGAAAACTATTGCCAGGCAACCCACGAAGATTAATATCAGCAGGCGGTAGTATCTGCGGCCTTCATCATTTTTCCGTCCCCGCCTCTCTTCCCGAGCGGACGATGAACCGGCAAGCAAAATTGTCTTTAACTCTTCGGCTGTAACGCCGGGCTTTTTGCACTCCTTGCTGAATCTTGCGATTCTCTTCTTTACAGCCGCCGATTTTACCTTTTCGGCAAGGTGCCCGGCTATGAGCCCTAAACCGGCGAAGTCGATGTCTGTGTTTCGTTTATCCGTTTCCGCGAGTCCGTATTTGATAGCCGAACCCGATGTGTCAGCCAGATGGGAGGTGTAAACTTTGTCAAGGTCTACCAAGGCCACATTGTTCCCAGCGTATGTAAGCAGAACGTTATCGGATTTGATATCGCAGTGAATCACGCCTTTACGGTGCAGATACTCCAGAACTTCAAGCAGCTGTTCAATCACCTTGGCAGCGTTCTTCCCGTCTGCCAGCCATTCATCTTCCGTTGCCAACATCTCGGCGAGTGTGCGGCCGTCGATGTAATTCATCACGATGTAATCGCCTTGGAAGTCGATGTAAACGGGGAGAGCCGGATGCGAGAGTCCGACACCAATTTCATACTCCTTCTCAAACGCGGCACGATGACGCGCACTGTTTCTATACTTCTCCTTCAGCCTTTTCACAAAGACCTTGCGATGCTTCAGCTCGGTGACGTAAGCGTCGCAAGTGCTTCCCGTCGTATTCAGTCTTTTGGCCCGAGAGAAGTCGACGCCAGAGCTGGCCTCACTTGGGTTGAAGTCAGGAGTGAAATCAGAGGAAAAGTTCTCGTTATCGCCCATTATTCTTATCCTGATCGGCTATGGCTGCCGGGTCGTATTTCTTCAGTGCCTCGTGGAAAATCTTACGCAGATGCCTCACGGCGCTTTTTGGGGCCAGTATCTGAATGCCGTCGCCGAAGCTCAGGAAGGCCTTGTAAAGTTCGGTGTTAAGCAATATATCGACAAGCTCAAACGTCATCGAGCCGTCTTCCTTATTCTTGGAAATGAGCTTCTGGGAGGAATGGATAGGCTTTGTGAGGATGTAGCTGGCGTGCTGGTTGTTGGCGATGAAGCGCACGGTGGCTTTCTCAAGTCGGTCGTGTTTCGTAACTCCCACCACATCGTCGAAATAATCGTCGCCGAAGTCAGGGTTATCCTTGAACGGGATGTCGGCACAGGGATGGAAATCCTCGATTCTGTCGAGAGCGAGATTGAAGAGCTTCATATCGCCGGCACGGCTGCCGAAAAGAAACCAGCGGTTGTTAAACTCCTTCAGCAGATAGGGAAACAAGATAAACTCGCTTGCCTGGCGGGCGTTGAACGAACGGTAATTGATATTGACGGTGGTTCGCGAGGCGATTATGTCGTAAAGCGGATTGAGAAACTGAATCCCCTTCAAATCCGGATTACGCTCGAAAGAGACAATCCTTCTTCGTTGGGAAGCAGCTGCTATTTTATCCTGAAGGCGGTTCACGACGTCGGCCATCTCGTGCATGGGGTCGAACTCGTCGAAATCGCGCAGAAGGTCGATGGTGCGGTTAAGCACGTTGATGTCTTCCTGCGAGAGCTGGCGGTTGCTGATGGAGTATTCGGGATCGGCATAGCGATAATACTTGCGGTCATATACCTCTATCGGAGCTTCGTAACCGAGTTTGTCGCTGCGCATCATCTCGATGTCGCGCTGCACGCTTCGCACACTCACCAGGTCTTGCTTCCCCTCGTATTCATACAGCGCGTCGCTGCAGGCGTCCACAAGGTCCTGAAGAGTCCATCGCCGCCCGGTGTTTCTCAAACATCGGTCGATGGTCCGGTAGCGTAGCAGCGCGTTCTTATTCTGCGGCATAACATTTTTTTGCAAATTTAATAAAATTTTTGTTATTACGCCAAAACATGGCGTAATGACGCTCTAATTTCGCAGCATAAATGATAAAAAAGCAGAATTATGGAAGTAAAAACTATCAACGGAGTCATCGTGAAAAACTGGGCGACCCAGCTCGATCAGCACGCCCAGGAGGAAATCGAAAACTTGTGCCGGTTGCCCTTCATCCACCATCATCTCGCCTTGATGCCTGACGCTCACGGCGGGAAGGGGATGCCTATCGGGGGAGTTTTGGCTACAAAAGGAGTGGTGGTGCCTAACGCTGTAGGCGTCGACATCGGTTGTGGTATGTGCGCGGTGAAGACATCTGTCAAAGTATCTGACTTGACCCCTGATCTGCTCCGAAAGGGAATCTTGCGCGGTATTCGCAAACGTGTACCCCTCGGCCGTGAGCACCACAAGAAGGCGCAGGACGAGAATTTCATGCCCCAAGGTTTCGACATCGACTCGATGACAATAGTGAAGCGCCAGTATGAGTCGGCCAAGAAGCAGATAGGGACTCTTGGCGGAGGGAACCATTTCATCGAGCTTCAGAAGGACGACGAAGGGAATATGTGGATAATGATTCATTCCGGGTCCCGAAATCTCGGCAAGCAGGTTGGTGACTACTACAACGAAAAGGCAGCTGCCTTGAACCGTCGCTGGTATTCTTCGGTGGCTCCGGAACTCAACTTGCCGTTCCTTCCTGTTAGAACCGACGAGTTTAAGCAATACTGGGCCGAGATGGAATATTGCGTGGAATTTGCACTTTGCAACCGGCGGCTTATGATGGAGCGCATTCAGGAAGCAATTCTCGAAGTGTTGCCTGAAACGACCTTTGAACCGATGATTAACATCGCCCATAACTATGCCGCGTGGGAGGAGCATTACGGAGAACATTGCATAGTTCACCGGAAGGGAGCCACGTTGGCTACGACAGGAACCGTCGGCATCATACCGGGTTCGCAGGGCACCTGCTCCTACATCACCGAGGGCCTCGGCAACCCTGAGTCGTTCAACTCCTGCTCCCACGGTGCCGGAAGAAGACTCTCACGCACTCAAGCGCGTCTCGAACTCTCGCTTGAAGAGGAAGTTGCCCGACTGGAGCAGATGGGAATAGTCCATGCCGTCCGCTACAAAGCAGACCTTGACGAAGCCACCGGCGCATACAAGAACATCGACGAAGTGATGGCTGCACAGTCCGACCTGGTGAAAATCCGCACCAAGCTCCTCCCCATCGCCGTCATCAAAGGATAAAACCAGATTGACTACGCAGAAGAATTGACCCGAATGTTCATAGGCTAAATGAAAATTTTAAGGAATTCGCATCTTAATTCTGAGTAACTTATAAAAATTACGTAAACCAAAATCAAACAATAGATATGAGAAACAGAAACACCGAACCGGAATTCAATAAGTACCACTTCTTCGCATCTGACGGAGAGAAGGGGATGACCGCCACGTCTGCCAACAAACTTGCAAATCTTGCAAAGGAGCGCAACCGCGAGGACATGCTCCTCATCCAGAACGTTCGCTTCTACAACGAGGTGATGACGCTGCTCGTCAAACCTTCGGAAAAGGTTGTCCTGAGCGAAGGGATGAACGGCAGCCAGCAAGAGTTTGACAAACTCCGCGAAGCACTTCTGCGCACGGCACGCTTCAACGCTTTCATCTCATGGGTGCGCGAGGCTATTGCAGCAAAGGAGGCTCTTATTAAGGAGGTGAACGATACCGAGGTTTGCTCCTGGTGCAAGAAGCAGGGAATCGAATATCCTACCGCGCCCGAAAACGAGGTGGATAAGGAGATGCACGAATCGCGTTCGGCTGCACAAGCCACTATCGACGAGATGGCCCGCTATTTCGCCAATCAGTCAATGGCGTCTGTTTTGGGTCAGGCAATCCATCCGGAAGGGCCGATCGACGAAGCGCGACGCGCCCTGATTGAGGCTACAATGGCTCCGTCACAAACCGAGGGTTATGGTCAGGATACCGTGATCAAGACGAAAGAGGCAACGGCGACAACTGACGCTGTAACAGCTTTTTACATGGCTCTTCAGGCTGAGTGGAGACATGCGGAAGCGGCAGTCAACGAAGCCAAAGGGAAGTGGCAGTCGGCCGATAAGGAAAGGCTTATCGAATTGGTCAACGAATACGACGCCAAAAAACGCGATTATAATCTGAAATTAGCTAAAATCGAGGCCGATTTCGGACAATGGCAGCTGCAAGAGACGCGTCGGCTCGGCAAGCTTAAGATTCGTGTTCCGGCCGCCTTGCAGCCGGTGCTTGACGAGTTGCTGACCTTAGGTAAAGCAGAGCAATGATAAGAACAGGTGTCCGGGTGCCGTGAGTATCTGATTTGATTCTTGCGGCTCCGTGTCGGAAAGAGGAAAGTCATAATTTGGGAAAACCAATGCCGTAATTTCTCCGTAGAACGAAGAAAGCGGCACAAGGTTTAAGTTAAAATATGTATTATTTAACTTTTTAAAAATTTTTGACTTCATCTGTCGAGGGGGATAAACTGGCGGTTTATCTACAGGCTCCCCACCAGACGTTACGCGGAATATGGAGCCAAACTGACTTCGACTTTAATGGCAGATGAAGGTCTTCGACATCGCTTTCAACCTCGAATTAATACTTTCCCATTCCGATGACCGGACACTTTTTTCATCGACTCTCGCGGCCCTGTCCCGGAGAAAGGAATTGTTTCATTTTGAAATGAACGAAGTGAACTGAGGAAATATCAAAATATCTCCATAATTTTGTCCTGGCAAAGGAAGAGACCCACGCCAGATCCTTCTTGTTGAAATCGCTCTAAAAGTTCACTTCTATGAAGTGGTTTAATTATTTTGGATAATTCGTCGAAAATATATAATTTTGGAGCGTCGTTCAGATTCCAAGCGAGGAATACTAAGAATGGCATCATAAAATAAAGCGTTACTTAACGTTTCGATTCTGACTCTTTGAAACTTCGCAACTTTCAAAAATGGAATTGTCAGAATGAAGCAAAGGTAGGCGCTCATAAATATGTGGGAACAAACTGTCCGGAAGATTGAGATGATATTCGGGCTGTTTTGATCAGACATATGGCGTGGGTCATCTGCTTTGCTCGTTCTTCAATTCCGGGCAATGCGAAGGCCTCAAAGAGTGGAACGGGCGAGAGTTCGGCACCACGCTTTTTTTGTTAACCGTCGTCTTTGGTGCCAAGACGAATAAAACATTTAAACAATGAAAAAAAACATTTTTATGATTCTGAGTTTGTCAATCTTATGTTTGATGACCTCTTGTGGCGGCGGTGATATTAAACCGGCGGATCCTCCTATAACTTACGATGCATATAAATCTAATTCATATTATAAATATGAAGATATGCCGGTGAAAGGTTGTTTCGAAATTGAGAAAGTTGGGGCAACTTTAATTCCAGATGAAGATTACTCAAATATTTATTCTGACATTCAAGCCACTGTAAAAGTGAAGGTATTGAAGACCCCAGATCCTTCAAAAGAACGTACTACGAGCACATTAGGGATTCAACTTCTAGATAAAGATGAAGCTGTGTTAGCAACAATAACATGGCGCATAGAGGGTAGATCCGACCTCTTTAATTCGCAGCAAGGTGATATCATTATTTTGACTGGTCACACTGATGGGATGCCTAACGATAAAGCAGAAGAGATGCTAAAGAAAATTAAATATATACGTTTAGCGGGTGTGGCAATGGGTCGTGAGATAAAATAAAATTATATTTTGAGTGAATATCCTTAAATCTCATAACCAGGATATTCACTCTTTTTTAATATATGATGACAGATAATTAATTGACTGATTGTTTGATCAACACTAATATGCTAAATATAAAAGATATACGCCTCTATTATCATTAAAAATATAAAAACTTAATCTTTCCAACGGGTAATAATGATAGAGTTTTATAAATTTTTTCTTATTTTCGTAGTGTTTTTACTTTGAAGATAGAAAATGTATACTAACACTAAATTCAAAAGATTATGAAAATAATTAAGATGTTTAAAAGTTTTCCCATAATGGGAATGATTGCCTTGACAATTGTATTGTCATCATGTGGAGATGACGAGTCTAAGAAAGCCAAGGAATTTGCTGCTAAGGTTTCTGATTTTGTTACTCAACAGCAGATTGATTCCGTTCGGGCCTATTATCCCTCAATGGAATTCGATTCTATCGGATTTATAAACCCCGTTGGAGAAATAACGGTTAAAGAAATTCAGGTAGGTAGACCTATCAAAGTCGATATGGGAAATGGAGCTTGGATAACACTGGAGACCTCGGATAACGGTTTTATCATTTCGCAGTCTCATGGTTTAGGTGCATTCCCGGCTGAAAAAATGGAATTTGCTACCGCAACCGGAATGTGGGATGAAGAGACAACAGACAATATGTTGGCTGGAAGACTCAAGGATGATAATTTTGTGGAATGGCTCAAAGATAAAACCTATGAAGACTACGGGGGAAGCGTGGAGATGATTTTGGGTGAAAAGAAGAAAAAAACCAGTCCTTACCACGAAGGACTCGATATTACATATCCAGTTACGGTTAAAAACAACGGTTCTACTCCTATCGACGGTAAGACGTACAAAATAGTTTATACTGAACGTTATGCACGTTCTTCAGATGGCTCGACTCCTGACGGCTACCGAAACCTTAAAATGGATGGTGTAGATCTTCTTCCAGGCGAAAGCAAGGAAATTGTTATCAAAAGGGTAGCTAGCGAAGATATTGCTGATCCCCGCCTTGAATTCAATGTTTCGAGAGAAGACTGTTTCAAAGAGAACTTTAAGCCAACCGGTTCAGAATTCAACGAGTATAAGAACTCGGTCAAATAAGAGGTTCTTGCTGAACACCCGGTTTCTTCTCAAAATGGGTGGTAACCATATGGCAGACCCTTTTCAACTCCGCAAAAAATAAGGTATAAATAAATAATCATTTATTATTATGAAAAAATTGATCACTCTTCTGGTCTCCGGATTAATTATGATGTCGGGATCTTTCTTTTCAGAGAATTCAGGTCAGGCGTTTGCTCAAAAAAAGACAACTCGCACCACCACTACAAAACATTCCAGCAGTAAAAAGAAATCCTCTTCATCAGCCAGTGCGTCAGGAGTCTCCAAGGCCACTATAGATAAGAAATTGAAGAAATACGAAGCACTTGTTGATGAAGTCCACAACGACTATTATTACGACGGCGAATATTTTCCGCCTGCAGGTTCGGGCTGGGGTATGTTTATTGCCCCGGTGGTAGAAATGAAAAATGAATTAAGCGGGATGGAAAATGATATGACGACAGAGCAAAAAAATAAATTTAATTCTCTGACCAGAAAAATAAAAGAAGTGTTCACAAAGAGATAAAAGTATAATCCTAATCGAATTCAGAATGTTAATGCAGCGGCAAGACTGCTAACATTTCTTATCGAATCGTTCCAGGTTTATAATTATTACGATTAAAGGGAGGGCAACCTGTTTGGCTGCCCTCCCTTTCAATTTCAATGCTTACTTTCTATTTCGTTATTTCACTTCTTCGAAGTCGACGTCGGTGATGTCTTTCTCATCGTTGCCGCTCGGCTGCTCATAGCTTCCGGGCTGGGGGCCGGCTTGGGCGCCTGCGCCTTGCTGGGCTGCTGCGATGTCTTGGGCAGCTGCCTGGAAGGCATCCTGCACTGCCTTTTCGGCTGAGTCGATATCTTCGATAAACTGGTTCTTGTGAACTTCTTTAAGCCTGTCGAGAGCTGCTTCGATAGCTGCCTTGCGGTCGGCAGGAATCTTATCGCCAAGTTCGTTGAGCTGCTTCTCGGTCTGGAAGATCACGCTGTCGGCACGATTCAGCTTGTCGGCTCTTTCGCGAGCTGCCTTGTCGGCTGCTTCGTTGGCCTTGGCTTCTTCACGCATCCTGTTGATCTCTTCCTCGGTAAGGCCGCTCGAAGCCTCGATTCTGATCGACTGCTCTTTACCGGTAGCCTTATCTTTGGCCGATACATTCAAGATACCGTTGGCGTCTACCTCGAAGGTCACCTCGATCTGCGGAACGCCTCTCGGTGCCGGGTTGATGCCGGTAAGGTTGAACTCGCCAAGGAGCTTGTCGTCGGCTGCCATCGGACGTTCGCCCTGAAGCACTCTTACGGTTACTTCCGGCTGGTTGTCGGCTGCGGTCGAGAAGGTCTCGCTCTTGCGGGTAGGGATGGTGGTGTTGGCCTCGATCATCTTGGTCATCACGCCGCCCAGAGTCTCGATACCGATCGAGAGGGGCACTACGTCGAGCAGAAGCACGTCTTTCACGTCGCCGCTCAATACGCCGCCCTGGATGGCTGCACCCACTGCCACTACCTCGTCGGGGTTCACGCCCTTGTTAGGCTCTTTGCCGAAGATCTCTTTCACCTTGTCCTGGATTGCCGGGATACGGGTAGAACCGCCCACGAGAATCACCTCGTCAATCTCGGCTGCCGTAAGTTTGGCGTCTTCCAGAGCTTTCATACACGGAGCCTGCACTTTGTCGATGAGCTCATGTGCGAGCTGCTCAAACTTGGCGCGGGTCAAGGTCTTTACCAAGTGCTTCGGGCCGGTCTGGTTGGCGGTGATGTAGGGGAGGTTGATCTCCGTTGAAGTCGAGCTCGAGAGCTCAATCTTAGCCTTCTCGGCTGCTTCTTTCAGACGCTGCATCGCCATCGGGTCCTGACGGAGGTCCATACCCTCGTCGTTCTTGAATTCGTTGGCAAGCCAGTCGATAATCACGTTGTCGAAGTCGTCGCCGCCAAGGTGGGTGTCACCGTTGGTCGATTTCACTTCAAACACACCGTCGCCCAACTCAAGGATGGAGATATCAAATGTACCGCCACCAAGGTCAAACACTGCTATCTTCTGTTCTTTCTGGCTCTTGTCAAGGCCGTAAGCCAGGGCTGCTGCCGTAGGCTCGTTGATGATTCGGCGCACTTTGAGACCGGCAATCTCCCCGGCTTCCTTGGTGGCCTGACGCTGTGAGTCGTCAAAGTAGGCAGGCACTGTGATCACAGCTTCTGAAACCTGCTGGCCAAGGTAATCTTCGGCGGTCTTCTTCATCTTCTGAAGTATCATCGCTGATATCTCCTGAGGTGTGTAGTCGCGGCCGTCGATGTCTACTTTCGGCATATCGTTCTGGCATACCACTTTATAAGGCACGCGCTTGATCTCGTCTTCCACTTGGTTGCATTTCTCGCCCATGAATCTCTTGATGGAGTAGATGGTGCGGGTAGGGTTGGTTACGGCCTGACGCTTTGCGGGATCACCCACTTTGCGCTCGCCGCCGTCTACAAATGCAACTACCGAAGGGGTCGTGTTGCGCCCTTCGTTGTTGGGTATAACAACGGGGTCTTTACCCTCGAGAACTGCCACACAGCTGTTCGTCGTACCCAAGTCAATTCCAATAATCTTTCCCATAGTATTTCTAATTTAAGTTAATATTCTTCTTTTTTGCAGAGGCCGTCATTTTTAAGACCTCTTACGTTTTATTAACAAATGTCGTGCCAAATGGTTTTTCAGTATTCTCTTTTTCTCCTTAAAAAATTACCGTCTTTCCCAAAACCCCTTTTCACCTCCCGTACCAGTAATAAATAAAGCCCTTCTCATACCAAAAAAATCGGCCCTCGGAGTCTCCTCCTCAGACCGATTTTTATATTTCGGATGCAGTTTCTTACATCATCGGCATTCCGCCGGGAGCGCCGCCCATCGGGGGGAGCGGATTATCTTCCTTCTTGTCGGCTATCACACACTCCGTGGTGAGGAACATACCTGCGATGCTGGCTGCGTTCTCGAGAGCTACGCGTGTCACCTTCGTCGGGTCGATTACGCCGGTTGCGAAGAAATTCTCAAATTCGCCTGTGCGGGCATTGTAGCCGAAGTCGCCTTTGCCGTCTTTCACTTTCTGAACGATCACGGCGCCTTCCACACCTGCATTCTCCACAATCTGGCGAAGAGGCTCTTCGATTGCACGGCGGATAATCTGGATACCGGTGTTCTCGTCGTCGTTGTCGCCCTTGAGGCTTTCCAATGTCGGGAGGCAACGGAGATATGCCACACCGCCGCCGGGCACGATACCTTCGGCTATAGCTGCGCGGGTTGCCGAGAGGGCATCGTCTACACGGTCTTTCTTCTCCTTCATCTCCACTTCCGAGGGAGCCCCGATGTAGAGCACTGCCACACCGCCTGCCAGCTTGGCCAGACGTTCCTGCAGTTTCTCCTTGTCGTAGGTCGAAGTGGTGGTCTCGATCTGAGATTTCAGCTGGGCTATGCGTGCGCTGATTTCATCTTTCGAGCCCGCGCCGTTCACGATGATCGTGTGGTCTTTGTTTACAGTCACTTTCTCAGCGGTGCCGAGGTCGGTGAGCTGAGCCTGTGAGAGCTGCATACCCTTCATTTCGCTAACCACGGTGCCGCCGGTAAGGATTGCGATGTCTTCAAGCATATCTTTCCTGCGGTCGCCGAAACCGGGAGCCTTCACGGCACAGATCTTGAGCGATCCGCGCAGACGGTTCACCACCAGAGTGGCAAGGGCTTCGTTGTCTACGTCTTCTGCAATGATGAGTAACGGACGTCCGCTCTGGGCCACTGCCTCAAGCACGGGAAGCATATCCTTGAGATTGGAGATTTTCTTGTCGTAAAGAAGGATGTAGGGCGAATCCATCTCGCATTCCATCTTCTCGCTGTTGGTCACGAAGTAGGGGGAGATGTAACCGCGGTCAAACTCCATACCTTCCACAACGTCTACAGTTGTCTCGGTGCCTTTGGCTTCCTCCACGGTGATCACGCCTTCTTTCTTCACTTTGCGCATCGCCTCTGCGATGAGCTTGCCGATCTCGTCGTCGTTGTTGGCGGAGATACGGGCCACGTTCTCGATCTTGTCATAGTCGTCGCCCACTTCCTCGCTCTGAGCGCGGAGGCCTTCCACAACTTTCGATACGGCTTTGTCGATACCGCGTTTCAGGTCCATCGGATTGGCACCTGCGGCCACGTTCTTGAGGCCTACGTTTACTATTGCCTGAGCCAATACGGTGGCAGTGGTGGTACCGTCGCCGGCCTGGTCGCCGGTCTTGGAAGCAACTTCCTTCACGAGCTGGGCGCCCATATTCTGGAAGGCGTCTTCAAGTTCGATTTCGCGAGCTACCGTCACACCGTCTTTGGTGATGTGGGGAGCTCCGAATTTTTTCTCGATGATTACGTTGCGGCCTTTCGGGCCAAGGGTTACCTTTACGGCGTCGGCAAGCGCGTCTACTCCGTTCTTGAGCTCTTCGCGTGCCTTTATGTTGAATTTAATCTCTTTTGCCATTGTGATTTAAAAAATTAAGACTTAAA
Organism: Muribaculaceae bacterium; assembly: GCA_022509145.1. Classification (GTDB taxonomy): domain Bacteria; phylum Bacteroidota; class Bacteroidia; order Bacteroidales; family Muribaculaceae; genus Lepagella. The sequence goes on from JAFLTX010000003.1 coordinate 55,003, forward strand.
GGTTTAGGTTGGTTAAACGAGTTTTGCCAATACGTCGCTCTGACGCATCATCAGATATTTCTTTCCGTCAAGCTCAATCTCTGTACCGGCATATTTTCCGTAAAGCACTGAGTCGCCTGCCTTGAGCACCATCTCTTCGTCTTTGGTGCCGTTCCCTACGGCAAGCACTGTGCCGCGGAGGGGTTTCTCTTTTGCAGAATCGGGGATGATGATCCCGCTCGCTGTCACTTCTTCAGCAGCCGTCGGCTCGATGAGCACGCGGTCTGATAAGGGTTGAATCTTCATAATCGATTTAAAGTTAATCTGTTATTTTGGTTTTTCGTTTATTTTCTTTACCTGTTGGTTTTGTCTGCAATTTTTATGCCAATTTTCAATTGTTGCCGGCATATATTATATATGTCTGCTCAGGCTCAACGGTGCCGGTGAGTTTGCCGTTTTTCACCTTGAAGCTTCTTTTATACACGGCATCTTTATATTTCCCGTTCGGCAGGGTAGTGGGAAGCTCTATCTTCTGCTTCTTTACGGCCAGGTTGATCAGCGCCGCTCCCTTGTCGCCGCGGTTTACGAGCAGCACGGTGCCGTCGTTGGCAATCTCCACGCTCTCTTTCTCTCCGGCAACGGCCCGGCGGAACTTATTTACGGCCACAACTTCAGGATGCATAAACTCGTCGTTGCCGCGCGCCCCGAGCACGTTGTTTCCCCAATAGCTCTCCCGGGTGCTTCCCGCCGGACGGCTGAAGAAGAGGGGAGTGGCGTTCTGACGTGCGGTGAGAAACACCCAGCCCGTGCGGATCTGATCATCTGTCAGATGCGCGCTCTCGTGGGCGTTCGCATACGTGTCGTGGCTCTCCACCCACGACACCAGATATTCAGGCGCCACGCTGTGGTGCCAGTTGAGTATATCGACGCCGTCGGCACTCCTTTTCTCAAGCATCTCGCGCAGGATATATCCGTAGGTCGAAGCCGTCTGGCCCATATATTCCGCATACTCCAATTCGGGCACATTGCGGTCTTGCAAGATCTCTCCATATATAAATAAGGAGTCGGCCGGGAGGGCAAGGTTAGTGTCGAGCACGGGTTTTCTGCCGGTCATCACATCCCAGAAATCGTTCTCGGTCACTCCGGAAGCTGTGTCCACCGGGTCGGAATGAACCCCGATGTGCTTTGCCGTATCGTAGCGGAAACCTTTCACGCCGATGCTGAGAAGGTCGTTTATGAAGTCAAGGAAGTATTTCTGAAAGAGCGGGTTCTCTGTATTTACGTCGGGAAGGCCGCCCATCTCCCAAAGCGTGCACTGCTCGCGGTCGCTGTAGTCGCGTATCAGGGTAAGCCCGTTGCTGTGAAACATCTTGTCCCTTCCTCCCACGGCCTCGAAAAATTCGGGCGATACGGAGCTGATGTCTACCGCAGTATGGTTCGGCAATACGTCGACAAGCACTTTCACTCCATACTTTGCGGCGGAGTCCATCATCGCCACCATCTCTTCTCTTGTGCCGAGAATAGGGCTCCCGATCTTCCAGTTGGTTGGCTGGTAATAATAGTACCAGTTCCCTTCCACGCGGTTGTCGTCGAAGATCTTCTTCCCGCTCCCTTCAGGGAAGTAGCACCCTTGCACCGGCGATGTCTGCAGCATCGTGAACCCTGCGTCGGCTATGTTTTTCATATTACGGGCTATCTCCGGGAAATTCCAGCTCCATACGTGCATTATGGTCTCTGAATTCGTCGCGTCGGGGTTGTGGACGCTTTTGTCTGTAGCAAACACGTTTGCACACGCAAAAACTGCACCTGTAAGCAAGGCGCATCTCTTGAAATTACTCTTTTTTATCATCTATTTTGCAAGTTTTTGTTTCTCTTTAACCTGTTATAACCTTAACAATTTAGAGGGAGTTATGGTTCAAATCTTCAAAAAAATTGCACACTGCCGCTGCATCTGTGCCAATTGCTAAATAATCTTAAAATATTGAAAATGACTATGATGTAATTTTGTATTCTCGCCGTTTGGTATTAAATTTGCGATATCAAAAACGAAAAAACACGGTCTATGTGTCGGTACTTGCGGCAGAAAGACCCTAAAAATGAGAAAGAATGTTTAAGAAATTAGCAACAGTCCTAACAATTATATCAGCAATAACATTCGTGGGCCAAGCGCAAAGCCCGAAAGGGTGGGCCGCCGCTCATCAAAACGCTCATCAGAAAGAACAATTAGCAACCAACAAATCTCGCCTCGACGCCTCCGTAATTGAAAGGCAACGCCAAGAAGAGGTGCTGGCAAGAGAAATGATAGAAGCCGGGGTTTCTCCCGAAACTTCAGCAATGCTCGACGACCTTCTCAGAGAAGCTGCTTCTCACATCGGCAAACGTTACGTTTTCGGAAGCAAGGGTCCCAACCAGTTTGACTGCTCAGGTTTCTCAGGTTATGTTTACCGCCAGTTCGGATACTCCATCGGCGCTTGCTCGCGCGACCAATACAAGGGCGGACGTGCCATCGACCGTAAGGACGTACGAAGAGGCGACCTCGTGTTCTTCACCAGCCGAAGCAGCGGTTCCAACGTGGGCCACGTAGGTATCGTTTGGGAAGTAAACAAGGAAACAGGCGACTTCAAGTTTATCCACGCCTCCACCCGTCGCGGTGTAGTGATCAGCGAATTTGAAGGCTACTACGTAAAAAGATTTGTTGGAATCAAGAGGATTATAGAGTAATCTCTCTTTCACTCGGAAGTTTACAGTGGCACGCCGGGGAATGATCTATCTCCACATTCCCTTCTGCAAAGGGAAGTGTATATACTGCGACTTCTACAGCGGTAAGAAAACAGACACCGACAGATACATCAAGGCTGCAATTCGAGAGTTTGAACATCGAAAAGATGAACTCCTCGGTTGCAGCCTATCTTCTTTCTATATAGGAGGTGGCACCCCGTCGCTTCTGGAGCCCGGCGAACTCGCTCAACTTGTAAACGGCATCCGCGACCTGTTCCCGAAGGCCGATATCGTTCCGGCAGAAGATATGGAATTCACAATCGAGGTGAATCCGGAAGACGTTTCTCCCGAAAAAATCAAAGCCTGGAAAGAACTCGGTATCAACCGCGTCAGTATGGGTGTGCAGTCTCTCGACGACAGCGAACTTACGTTTCTGCACCGAAGGCATAATGCACGAAAAGCGGTGGAAGCTTTGACTTTGTTGAAGGATAATATATCCAACGTCAGCGTGGATATTATTTTTGCAACACCAAACCAAACAGTGGGCAGTCTGACATCCAGTGTCGAGAAGATTGTAGAGCTTGCGCCGCAGCACATTTCCGCTTACTCGCTCACCTACGAACCGCACACGGCGCTCAGCTTGCTTAGAGAACGCGGCTCTATCCGCGAATGTGATGAAGACACAGCTGTAAGGTTGGGAAGAACGGTAGATGAGATTCTCTCTGAAGCAGGTTACTGCCGATATGAGATTTCAAACTGGGCCAAACCGGGATTTCACTCCCGGCACAACACCGGATATTGGAACGGACTTCCTTATCTGGGACTCGGACCCTCGGCCGCTTCGTTTGACGGTGATGCCTGCAGGCGCACGAATCCGGCCGATTTGAAAAATTATGTCGACTTCTGGGAGAAGATTTCGCAAGTTTCTCCGTTCTATGTTGAGGAAAGGTTAGATTTGCAGGCTCGTCAAGACGAGATGCTTTTCCTTACCCTCCGCACGGCCGATGGCCTCGACTTGAATGCGTTTGCCGCGGAATTTGGTGAGCGGGCGGCGCAGCGTCTGGTAAAGGCGGCCGAAAGATGGGTGAGCAGTGGCAAGATGAAATCCGATGGCTCGCGGTTATGCATGGCCCGGGACGGCTTCGAGATCTCGGATTTCATCATCCTCGACCTCTCCGCAACTACCGATCATTGATATTTGATATTTGTAGATAATTGACATCTGTTCTGAAAACTGACAACTGAAAACTGACAACTCCCTATGGCCCCCGATATTCCCCGCAAGCCCGAATGGCTCAAGATAAAACTGCCCCGCGGTTTCAAGACCTCCCAAGTAGTTGGTCTTCTCAATTCCCACGGGCTCAACACCATCTGCTCAAGCGGACTCTGTCCCAACAAGGGCGAATGTTGGGGCCGCGGCACGGCCACGTTCATGATCGGAGGGAACGTATGCACCCGCAATTGCAAGTTCTGCAATGTGAGCGGCGGGAAACCCCAACCCCTCAATCCCAAAGAGATTCAAGACATCATTACCTCAATCAAAGATTTGAAGCTGAAACACGCCGTGATCACGTCGGTAGATCGCGACGATCTGCCTGACTACGGTGTTTCGCATTGGGAGTCATTGATTAGCGCCATCAAAAAGGAGTGTCCGGGCACCACGATGGAAGTCCTTATACCGGACTTCCGCGGTCGCGAAGATTTCATCCGCAGGATTGCCGACCTTCGTCCGGAGGTGATCTCACACAATATGGAGACTGTGAGACGTCTTACCCCGGAAGTGAGGAGCGTGGCGACTTACGACACATCGCTGCGCGTGATCCAGACCATAGCGGAGGCCGGTGTCAGAAGCAAGAGCGGCATCATGTTGGGGCTCGGAGAGACGGAAGAAGAAGTGCTTGAGACGCTTCGCGACCTGCGCGATGTAGGGTGCGAGGTGGTTACGATAGGGCAGTACCTTCAGCCCTCACGCAAGCATTACCCGGTGAAAGAATACATCCGTCCTGAAAAATTCGAAGAATATAAAGAAGCGGGGAAAGCCATGGGATTTGCCCACGTGGAGAGCGGTCCCTTCGTCCGCTCCAGCTACCACGCCGAAACCCACATCCTCTGACAACCTTTAGTTTGTATGTTTGCACTCTGAATCGGGTGCAAAAATATAAACTTAAAGCGTCAGCAGAGCGATAACCAACTCCAGCAGCAACGGATACTCTTTCTGCATGGAGTCGATACCTTTCGACTTTGTGTCGAACTCGCGGATGAG
>JAFLTX010000003.1:60062-63333 GCA_022509145.1 Muribaculaceae bacterium
GCGGATACCAGCTCGAAATTATTGAACTCCTTGCTCACGCCTGTCGACTCCAGAACGTCGTCGGCATTGATACGGGTTACGCCCGGCTTGAGGTTTAGCTTGAGCTTCTCAAGCTCGGAATACAGACTTGTAAGCGAGGCTCCGACATTGGCCACAAGAAGATCCACGGCCTGATCGTCGATACTGACACCCAGCGAGGTGCAGAAATCCTTGATCACTTCCGGCAAACGGTATTCCTTGAGCTTGGGACTGTCGAATATCACCACGCTCTTGTTCTTCTTCGCCTCTTTCAGCAATTCCGACGTCGCGTTTAATTTATCTCCCTTAAAAGCCACTACGAGCACCGTGGAGGGTAGCGGATGCGTGGCAAACTTCGCCAGCTTGTCGAGCTGGGATTTGGCGCTGGCCATAGCCTGCGCCTCTTTCACGAGAACAAGACGACGCTCCGACATCATCGGGAATATGGAGGCGCCCTCGAGAATGTTGGCGCCGCTTATGTCGGCTCCGTAGAGGATGGTCTGGTCGAACTCCTTGTCTTCCTCCGCCACCACGCTCTGCTCCAAGGCTTCGGTGATCTTGTCGATATAGAAAGGCTCTTCACCCATCAGAATATAAAGAGAGGCGAAGTTTCGCTTTTTGATGTCGGCGAGGATTGACCTATACTCCGGAGAACTCATGCTGGCGAGGGGATTGGCGGTGGAAGAAATAATTGGCGAAATAGACGAGGAAGACAACTGTGGCCACAGCGCTTATGAAGGCCGGCATCGGGAATCCTGTCTTTACCACTCCGAAATTGTCGAAGTCATAGTTTACTCCGTTTTGGGCGAGCCAAGCGCAGACTACCACCACTCCGTTGTTGAGGAAATGGGCGAAGATCGGCACGTAAAGCGAGCGGGTCCACACCAGAAGATAGCCGAACCATGCACCCAGGATCAGACGCGGAACGAAACCGAATATTTGGAAGTGGAATGCACTGAAAAAGAAAGCCACAACCCAGATGGCTGTGTGGTAATAGCGGGTGGACGCCGCAGTGTTTTGCAGGGCGCCGCGGAAGAATAGCTCTTCTGCGAAAGCTGTGAGGAGCGCAACCACTGCGAGGTTGAGGAGCATAGCCGGCAGAGAGGAGACGGCGAGCATCGTTGCAGCCGTTGCCTGCGCTGATTCCTCCAGGCTGCGGAGGGTCTGCTCCCAGAGTTCGAACTGCGCCGGGAAGGAGATGTTGGCATTCCAGTAAACAATCTGATTCAGGGCCGGCAACGCAATTAGATAAGCGAAGATGGTGCCGATGATAGGTAGCCAGCCCGGTGCTCGGGTAAGCCCGAGGTATTGAAACGGGCGCCGCGAGATTGCGTAGGAGGAGAGGATAGCCGGTAGAATGAACAAGATGACGGCTTGATATACCGACGAGACGAGCATTCCGGAACGAGTCTTGAGATCAATTCCGAAAGTCTGAACCAGCAGGGGCAGGCTTATGGCCAATATAACGAAGAACAGGAGGAAAATTCCTGCCACCACCAAAAGTCTATTCAGCAAGCCTTTCATCTTAAATTCCCTTATTCTCTTTAAATCCTCTTATCTCTTTATGCTTGATTTCTAATACTTTATCTTTATCACTCTAAAGCATTACTTTAATACCCTAACGTGGCCTCAACCTTCTGAAAACTGAAAACTGAAAACTGACAACTCCTAAATATCATTGAATTTTTTGCGGTAGAAGAGGAAGTTCCTTCCGAGATATTTTTCGCGAACAATGGGGTTCTCGGCGAGTTCCTCGCTCGTGCCCTGGAAGAGAATCTTCCCCTCGAAAAGGAGGTAGGCACGGTCTGTGATTCGCAGAGTCTCCTGGGCGTTATGGTCGGTTATCAGGATGCCGATGTTCTTCTCCTTGAGTTTGTAGACGATGGCCTGGATGTCTTCCACGGCGATGGGGTCGACGCCGGCGAAGGGTTCGTCGAGCATTATGAATTTGGGGTCGATGGCGAGACAGCGAGCGATCTCGGTGCGTCGCCGTTCCCCGCCCGAGAGTTGGTCGCCAAGGTTCTTGCGCACCTTGTTGAGGCGGAATTCAGCAAGGAGGCTTTCAAGTTTCTCTTTCTGCTGAGCAGGGGTGAGCTTGGTCATCTCAAGCACGGCACGGAGGTTGTCTTCCACGCTGAGCTTGCGAAACACCGATGCTTCCTGCGCCAGATAACCGATACCGAGACGAGCCCGTTTGTAGACCGGGTCGTTGGTTATATTTTTGTCGTTTAGGAATATACGGCCGGAGTTTGGACTGATAAGCCCTACCGTCATATAGAAGGTGGTGGTTTTCCCGGCGCCGTTCGGGCCCAGAAGCCCCACGATTTCTCCTTGCTTCACGTCGATGGAAACGTGATCCACTACCGTGCGCTTTCCGTATTTCTTTACGAGATTGTCTGTCCTGAGAGTTCCGGGCAAAGCGCTTTCTTCTTCCTGGGGTTCGGCCAATTCCTCTTCCGCTTCAAGAAATTCGGCCACAACAGGGAGCTCTGCAGAACCATCTTCAGAGGGCATGGCAATATCTTCCGAAATGATCTCGGAAGCAGCTTCCATAGCCGCATCGGCTGCTCTTTCCGAATCGGGATCGGTAGCCGGAATATCGTTTAGAGGATCGGGGTTGTGAAGAGCCATTATTTTTTAAAGGAGGGGAGGAGCGAACGTATATAGTCAGTCAAAAGCTTGATAGCCACCCGGTTGTGTCCGCCTTGAGGCACGATGAGGTCGGCGTAGCGCTTTGAGGGTTCGATATAGAGCTCGTGCATTGGCTTGAGCGTTTCCTCATAACGGTCGATTACGATTTGCGGGGTGCGACCACGCTCGATGCAATCGCGGTGAATCACTCTGATCAGGCGTTCGTCGGCATCTGCATCAACGAAAACTTTCACGTCCATCATATCGCGCAGAGGTTTGTCGGCGAGAACGAGAATACCCTCCACCACCACCACATCTCGGGGTTCGACGCGGATTGTCTTGTCGAGGCGCGAGCAGGTGATGAAGTCGTAAGTGGGCATTTCAACGCTGCGGCCTTCCTTGAGTTCCTGAAGGTGAGAACAGAGGAGGGGCCATTCGATGGCAGCCGGCTCATCGTAGTTCATCTTGAGACGCTCCTCAAGAGGAATGTGCTTATTATCATTATAATAGCAATCTTGGGGAATTACCGCCACCTCTTCACGGGGAAGGGAATCTAAGATACTTCTCACTACTGTGGTTTTCCCGGATCCGGTTCCACCTGCAATTCCGATAATAAGCATAA
>JAFLTX010000003.1:63433-85482 GCA_022509145.1 Muribaculaceae bacterium
CTTATTTGATTTTGGATATATTTAACCATTTCTTCGGGATTTTCGCACCCAAGAACATACTTGCTGCCATTTTTCATTCTGACAAGGAAACAGTCGGACGACTTACCATAATAACCGGCATACGTGCCAATTAACAAATCACGAAAGATGCCCCAATACCCGAAATATCCCCCGGAGGCGAAGAGTCGCATCGAGCCCCTTGAAGGCCGAAATAATTCTACACTTTCGATATCTCTCACCAAAATCTTATGTTTCAGTAAATAAGTTTTCACTATAACATATTCGGGATTAGTCGTCAGCTGTGCCGGTCCATACAACAGTCCTAAAAACAACAACAATATTAAAAGGCCAAACACGATCCAAAATTTCGGAGTTTCGTTGATCAGAGCGAAACAACAGACAATTAGAATAATGTTTAAACTCAGAGTTAATATGAACGCAAACTTGCTTAATTGAACTTTAGACTCCATAGATTGAAAATAATTATGCAAAAATACGAAAAATTAATGATTGCAGTAACATTTCTATGGAATTGACACGGAAAATGAAAACAAGGTGTCATTTTCTTGCTCATACCCCTAATTATCTTTGTGCCAAAACTTCAAAAATCGCAGTTATGGGAATAATTATTATGATAATTTGTTTCGTTCCGTGGCTTATTCAAGCACTTAACGAAGGAGGTAAGATTAAATAGATAATCTTTTGTTGTTTAGGGCTTAAAGTTCCTTAAAATTTTGCTATCTTTGCAAATGAAATAATATACTCAATGAGATGACCTCGATGACCCCAGAACAAAAGGCAAGACAAATTATAGACCGCATATTTAGAAAAGCCGGATGGGGAATAGTTGATAGAGACAACTATTCCCCTGAATTATCGGCAGTGGCCATAGAAGAAGGTCTAATGAGAGATAATCTTGAAGCTGATTATCTTATGTTTCTTAATGGTAAAGCGGTAGCAGTTTTAGAAGCTAAAAGGGCTGAAGTTGATGTATATGACCATAGTGTAATTCAGCAAGCTGAAAATTACACTCTTCGAGTTGTTTCTTGGTGTCAGACTTTTCAAAATCCGCTTCCTCTTGTATATATCTCTAATGGTAACAAAATTATTTTCAGAGATATGAGGGATTCGGAGTCAGAATATATTGAAATACCTAAAATTCACACTCCTAAAGAAATAAAAGCAATTTTAGGTATTGAGGATTATTATGCTGGTCTTCCGATACTTGACAAAGAGGGATTAAGAGATTGTCAATTTGAAGCGATAACTAATTTAGAACAATCTTTTCGCGCTGGTTATAGAAAAGGGCTAATCAACATTGCAACTGGAGCAGGAAAAACGTGGACAGCTTGTTTAGCATCATATCGAATGTTAAACTATACTCCTATGAAAAAAATCTTGTTCCTTGTGGATAGGAAAAATCTTGGAGAACAGGCGGAAAGTGAATTTGGCAATTTCAAATTAACAGAAAGTGGAGACGCTTTTAATACTATATTTGCTGTTGAAAGACTCAAATCTAACAGGTTTGATACAAATGCAAGTGTTTTCATCACAACTATACAAAAGCTTTTCTCCTTCTTAAAAGGTGAAGCATCCGAAGAGGATGATATAGATAAAGAAAATTCAGATGATGATAACCCTTCTTCGCCGATAGTTTTACCACCTAACCCAACTATCCCTAAAGATTTTTTTGATATGATTATCATAGATGAGTGCCACCGCTCTATTTATGGTAATTGGCGTCCCGTCCTTGAATATTTTGAAAATGCGAAACTAATAGGTCTTACGGCAACTCCAAGTCCGGAAACAATAGAATTTTTTGATTATAACATAATTTGCAACTATACTTTAGACCAATCTATAAAGGATAAAGTAAATGTGCCTGCTCGAATTTACCGCATTAAAACTAAAGTTACACAAGGTGGTGGTGCGATAAATGAGGGAGACCCTTTACGCAAGGTTACCCGTTATACTGGGAACGTTGAACAAATAAAAAGCACGGACACTGAACTCTATTCGGCATCAGATCTCAATAGAAATATCGTTAATCCTGCACAAATTAAACTTATTCTTGAAACTTACAAGAATGCCGTTTACTCGGAACTTTTTAATGACCCTCCTCGAGAACCTAACCTTAACTTTCTTCCAAAAACATTAATATTTGCAGCAAATGAAGACCATGCTACTAATATTGTGAAGATTGCTAAAGAAGTATTTGAACGCAATGACGACGTATTTGTACAAAAAATTACTTGCAAATCAGGAGATTCAAAAGCTCTTATTAAAAGTTTCAATACTTCAAGAGATTTCCGAATAGCGGTTACAGTTACATTGGTTGCTACTGGAACCGATGTAAAACCTATTGAAGTTGTGATGTTTATGCGTGATGTCGAATCTGACCAATTGTATCAACAAATGAAAGGTAGAGGGGTCAGAACTTTGTCTCCCGATTTGCTTCGAAATGTAACTCCCAATGCACATAGTAAAGAGTGTTACATTCTTGTTGATGCTGTTGGTGTAACAGAACACGAACATAGTTTAACTTCTCCAACTACTGAAACCAATAATCCTTCGCTCACTTTAAGTAAACTCCTTGAACGAATAACACACGGAGAAGTATCAGATGAAAACTTAAGCTTACTTGCTTCTAAATTAACTGGTATAGACCGCCGAACATCTGAATCCGATAAAAATCAGTTTACAAGTTTAGTTCATATCAACATTATAGATATTGCTACTAATATCTATAATGCATTAAGTTCGGGTTCTTTACCTCAATATCTTAATGTTAATGAACCTAATTCAGAGCGAAAAGCACTTGTCAGGGTGCTGGCTATAAACCCGGAAGCAAGAAAACTCCTTTGCATCTTCAATGCAGGTTATCAAAAAATTTTGCAACCTGGTGAAGATGAACTTATCGAAAAAGGATTCTCACATGAGCAATCAGAATCTAATACAAAGACATTTGAAGAATTTATAAATGCTCATAAAGACGATATCGAAGCTTTACGAATTATTTATAATAATGCAGGGGAACCTTTGACTTATCAAATGCTCGTTGAACTACAACATAAGTTATTACAAGTTACTCATACATTTTCAGTTTCAAGGCTTTGGCATGACTACCAAATACTCTATCCTGAAAAAGTTAAAAAATTCACATCACAAGAGGAAAAGGACGCCATCACAAATATTATACAAATAATTCGTTTTGCTTTCCATATAATACCAGAACTTAGGAGTCTTCCTTCATTAGCGGCACAGCGCTTTGAACTTTGGTGCGGACAAGCCCAACGTCCTCTTACCGACAAGCAAAAAGATATTGTAAAACAGATTGTTGGCTATATAGTAACTAATGGTTTTTCTACTTTGAATGATATTCGACAATATAACACTACCATTGCTGCTCAATTAGCATCACAATTTGGGGCTGAAATTTCTAATACTCTTTCGTCGCTATCTCAATTCTTGATATACAACAAAAAAGCTGCTTAAATATGGCTTCAGATAATAGTACAATACAAACGATAATTAAAAAGGTTTACGACCTCGCAACTGTTCTTTCGGGGCAAGGTATAGCATTTACTGACTATATTAAACAACTCTCATATCTCCTTTTTCTAAAAATGGATTATGAGAATTCTTCTCTTTTTGGTGTTGAGTCATCTATTCCGGAAGACTGTCAATGGAACACTATCTCTGAACTTGCAGGTCCCGATTTGGTAACCAAATACGAAAAAATACTTGATACCTTAAGCCTTCAAAAAGGGTTAATAGGCACTATTTTTACCCGTGCTAAAAATGAAATAATTACCTCAGTATATCTTCAAAAAGTAATAAAACTAATTGATGAAAATCAATGGCTTGTAATGGATGAAGATGTAAAAGGTGCTATATATGAAAGTATTTTGGAAAAATCGGGCGGAGATGCCAAGAGTGGCACCGGTCAATATTTTACACCTCGGTCGCTTATACAGGCTATGGTAGATGTTACAAGACCTCAAATTGGAGAAACCGTAGCTGACCCTGCATGTGGCACGGGCGGATTTCTTCTCTGTGCCTATGAAGCAATGAAAAATCAGTCCAACGACAGAGCAAAAATTGCATTTCTAAATAATTCAACATTCTTTGGAACTGATAATACACCTCTTGTTGTTACACTTGCTTCAATGAATATGTATTTGCACGGTATTGGAACAGAATCTTGTCCTATTAAATGTGCAGACTCGCTGATAAAAGCTCCTGATTCTGCTTTTAATGTTGTTCTTGCAAATCCGCCTTTTGGGACGAGAGCCGCAGGGTCTGTGCCTATCAATAGAGATGATTTTATAAAAGACACCTCTAATAATCAGTTGAATTTCCTTCAACATATTATGTCTATGATGAAAGAAGGGTCCCGCGCTGCCGTAGTTCTTCCCGATAATATCCTATTTGAAGCAGAAGGAGAAACGGTGCGACAAGAACTTCTTAATTATTATAACCTACATACAATTTTACGCCTGCCGACTGGAATTTTTTATAAGCCTGGCGTAAAAGCAAATGTTCTTTTCTTTTCAAAAGGAGGTACTACTAAAGAGGTATGGTTTTACGACTATCGCACAAATGTTCATCATACGCTTGTCAATAAGCCAATGCTTCGTTCTCATCTTGAAGATTTCGTACTTTGTTATAACGTCTCTGATATTGAAAACAGAAAAGAAACCTACCACGAGATTTCTAATCCCGAAGGAAGATGGCGTAAATATTCTAAATCTGAAATATTAAATCGTCCGAAAACAAGTCTTGATATTGTGTGGTTAAAAAAAGGTAGTTCTTTCGATGATACCTCTTTAGATAAAATTTTAAACACTCTAATAGAATGTAATGAAAACATATATAATTCAGTAAAGGAATTGTCGAACATCCTCTCTAATCTTAATATAAATTAACATGGAAATTAGTCGCATAAAACAATATATACTTTATTTAGCATTCAGAGGTAAACTTTCGACAAGAGATATTGATGATGAATGTGCCGAAATTTTATTATCACAAATAAGAGAAAGGAGATTGGAACTTATTAAGCTTAAAAAAATTAAAAAATCCTCCAAACAAACTCATATTTATAAAGATGGTAATAATTATTTCGAGCAAATAGGCACAACTATTGTTAATATTAATTCTCAAATTCCTTATGCTATTCCTGATAATTGGAGATGGGAAAGGATGGGGAATATTGGTGATTGGGGTGCGGGAACCACTCCTGCAAAATCTAATGCATCATATTATGGTGGAAATATATTGTGGTTAAGAACGGGAGAATTAAATAATAATATAGTAACAGATACCGAGATTAAAATTACTGAAAAAGCATTAAAAGAATGTTCTTTGAGAATAAATAGTCCCGGAGATATTTTAATAGCAATGTATGGTGCAACTATCGGAAAAGTTGCTATTGCTGGTGTTCCGCTGACAACTAACCAAGCTTGTTGTGCTTGTACTCCATTTTTAATTGATAACAAATATTTATTTTATTATCTAATGTCAAGTAAAACGGAGTTTATAAAAAAGGGAGAGGGTGGTGCACAACCTAATATTTCGAAAGAAAAATTAGTCAATTTCTTTATACCAATTCCTCCACTGAAAGAGCAAAAAAGAATAGTCAATAAAATAGAGGAAATATTTTTATTATTAGAATCTATAGAGTCCTCTTTAACAAAAATTTCAGACTATCTTTTACCTAACTCATAAAAAAGGAAAATTTATCCATAATATTGAAAAGAAAATTTGTACATACTGGGAAATGTATTTGGTGTGGTAAAACTGCACCTGAAGTTTCTTTTAATAATAAACCTCATATTTTACCCGATTCTGTAGGTGGTAATGAATTAGGTCAAGATATATGCGACGATTGCAATTCTTATTTTGGTTCTCAACCTAATAGATATCTTCCTTCTCCAGATTTATTGTTCAAAGAAATATTCAATCTGAAACGTTTTTTTGATGGGGGAAATTCAATTACTAATGGCGAGAAATTTCGGTCTACCTTATTTCCTGTGAAAGACAATAAACTTTATATTAAACGTAGTTATTTAACAAATCCACTCATTGCAAATCAATTAAAAATCGCTTTTTATGAGATATTTCTGCAAAAATATCACGCCTTCACTCATAATGGACACGACAATAGTTTTAGTAGCGTAGTTAGTTATGCAAGATACAATGTTAATATCAGTAACCTAAAGGTCTATTATATGCATCAGAAGATGTGGTTCAGACCTACAATACTTAATAAAACTTTTCTCCCTTTCTCAAATATAATTTTAGATGAATTAAATAAAACGGGGATTTTCTCTTTTACTTTTTTAGGTTATAACTTTTATCTTGAAGTTTTTAAGGATAAGGCTGATGCTAATAAAACGGAATATTTTAATTCCCTTCTTTCTAAAATCCCTTTTCCTGATGTAGAAATTGAAGAATTTGAAAGATTAGGACAGATACACGAAATCTTTAATTATTTAGCATTAAATGACATTGTTATTGATGAATATAATTAATCGGGAGTTGCGCCACCGCGCTGGGCTTTCGTAAATCGAGCCTCCTGTCTCGACCGTAAGGCTTCAATCCCTAACTCATACACGCCACCGGCGTAAGTATGCCTCGGATCTGCAAATGCAGCGCCGAGGTTTTTTATGGTTGTCGCTTTTGGCAGTTTACCGAACAGGGCACATTGAAGCCGCTTGTGAGGGGTCGGGATATTACCCCTTATACTATTCTATGTCGATACGCCACCCGGCGGCTCGTGGCTTATCATGACAGCAACATTTCAAACATTACGTCTGAGTTTGTCTTATTATTCCAGGAAGGGACGTGTGGAATGGGGTGGGCGAGGGGGGTTGTTGGTGGTTTGTGGGTTTTTGTGTAAATTTGCAGTAAATTAAGTTTGAATATGGTTATTTCTTATATACGCTCTTTCGGGAAATACTGTATGTTTATGGGGCAGGTGTTCCGTATACCAGACAAGTGGAAGGAGTTTTTCAAGCAGTTGGTGTTTGAGATCAACAAGCTTGGCGTGGGTTCGATACCTCTCGTTATCATTATCTCGATATTCATCGGTGCCGTGATCTGCATCCAGATGACAATCAACATCGTATCGCCTCTGATTCCTTCGTATTCCACCGGTCTTGCCACCCGAGAAATCCTGTTGCTGGAGTTTTCGTCGACGATGATGTGTCTGATTCTGGCGGGTAAGGTTGGCAGCAACATCGCCTCAGAGATAGGGACGATGCGTGTGACTGAACAGATCGACGCCATAGAGATAATGGGCCTCAACTCGGCGAATTTCATCGTGCTGCCGAAGATCATAGGATTTGTGCTGTTTGTTCCCGTGCTTTGCGTGCTCTCGATGGGTATGGGTCTATTGGGAGGCTGGTTTGTGGCGAAATTCACGACGATGATATCCGTGGAGAATTACGTGTATGGCATCCAGTCGTTTTTTAACGAATGGTATGTGTGGTACGGAATAATCAAGACCCTCTTTTTCGCTTTCATAATCACCAGTGTGGCAGCTTATTACGGGTATTATGTAAAAGGCGGATCGCTTGAGGTGGGTCAGGCGAGTACGAATTCTGTGGTTTCGAGTTCGATCCTGATACTTCTGGCAGACGTGATACTGACAAAACTATTGTTGCAATGATAGAAGCAAGGAATGTTAGCAAGTTTTTCGCGGGGCAGCAGGTGTTGTATGATATCAATGCGACATTCGAGACCGGGAAGACAAATTTGATAATAGGGCAGAGCGGTTCGGGTAAGACCGTATTGATGAAGTGTCTTATCGGGCTGTTCCAGCCTGAGGAAGGGGATATCCTGTATGACGGGCGCAGCTTCAAGGAGATGAACGCCCAGCAGCTGCGACAGCTGCGCGCGGAGATCGGCATGCTCTTTCAGGGGTCGGCGCTGTTTGACAACGAGACCGTGCTGGGGAATGTGATGTTTCCGCTCAAGATGCTCTCAAGCATGAGCCATCACGAGCAAGTGGAGCGGGCTCAGTTCTGTATCAACAGGGTAGGACTTGAGAACGCCGACAACAAATATCCCTCAGAGATCTCGGGCGGTATGCAGAAAAGGGTGGCCATCGCCAGGGCCATAGCGCTGAATCCGAAATATCTGTTTTGCGACGAGCCAAACTCCGGACTCGATCCCAAGACCTCGATAAGAATTGACGAACTGTTGAGCGATATCACGCACGAATACAACATCACCACGGTGATCAACACGCACGATATGAACTCCGTGCTTGGAATCGGCGAGCATATCATTTTCATCAACAAAGGGCATTGCGACTGGACGGGGAACGACCGGTCGATCTTCAAGAGCGACAGCAAAAGCTTATACGAATTTGTATTCGCTTCGAAGCTCTTCCAGGAAGTTAAGAATTTCTTGGAACGGGAATACGAGGCTGAGGAATAAGGAGCTTTATTGCTGGAGGAGGGAGCTTAGATTGGAGACGAGGAGGGATGCTACTTCGGGGAGGGGGACCGAGCGGCCGAGGAGCGCTGAGATGGAGGTTACCGGCGCATGGAGGCCGCATGGGACAATTCCGCTGAAATAAGATAAATCGGGACTTACATTTAAAGCAAAGCCATGCATGGTGATATGCCTGCTGCATCGAATTCCGATTGCGCAGATTTTTTGCGGCTCCGAGTCGCTGGGATCTGAAGAGGTTTTGGGGAAGGAGGAAGGGTAGACCCAGACGCCGGTTTTGGAGGGGATTCGTGTGGCCGAGATGCCATAGTGGACGAGCGTGTCTATTACCGTCTGCTCGAGGAGGTTGACGTAATCTTTTACACCAAGCTTATAGCGGAGGAGGTCGATGATGGGGTAGACGGTGAGCTGGCCCGGCCCGTGGTAGGTGATGTCTCCACCACGATTGATTTTTACGAAATCAATATTCTTCTGCTCCAGAGCCTCGGCAGAAATTAGAAGATTGGAGATATCTCCGTGACGGCCGAGGGTATAGACGGGGTTATGCTCAGCGATAAGGACTATATCTTCAGGAATGGGGAGGCCTTCACGACGCGCATTGACACGCGCAACAAAGGCCTCTTGCTGCATCTCGAGCACCTCGCGATAGGGGATGCCCTGAGGTAGGAGAAAAGATTTGATCATCTCCCGGAGCTAAAATTTGTATACGCCCAACCTCAATCGGCGAGGAGGGCGTTTCTGATGGCGTCGGCTGCGAGGGGGAGACCGTCGCGATAGCTTCCGCCTGCCTGGGCAAAGAACGGCTGACCACCTCCACCGCCGCGAATCTCCTTGGCGGCATCCTTGATGATCTTACCGGCATGGAAACCTGCATCCACAAGGTCTTGACTCAGGAAGAGCGTGAGCATCGGCTTATCGGGAGTGGTGAGAGTGGTGCCGATAAAGACGAGCCCCTTGGGAGCGGATTGCTTGAGGCGGAAAGCGATATTTTTCACCACATCAGGCGTATGGACACCCTTGAGACGGGCAATCTTGAGCCCGTTAACCTCTTCGGCTTCTTCCACAACCTTCTGAGCGAGAGCGCCTACGCGTTCCTCAACGAACTCATCCACCTGCTTTTTGAGGCCGGCATTTTCAGAGAGAGCCTTTTCAACGGCCGACCTGATATCCTTGGCATTACCAAGAAGGGCAGCCACATCGCGGGCGGTGTCCTGAAGGTTGTCGAGCACCTGCTCCACAGCCTCGCCTGTGATTGCCTCGATACGGCGGATGCCGGCTGCGATGGAACTTTCGGAGAGCACACGCATGATTCCGATGTTGCCGGTGTTGGCCACGTGAGTACCGCCGCAAAGTTCTACGGAGGAACCGAATTTAACCACACGGACCTTCTCGCCATATTTCTCGCCGAAGAGCGCCATAGCGCCCATATCGCGAGCTTCCGCGATGGGAGTGTCGCGACGTTCGTCAAGAGGGATGGCCTGACGAATTTTTTTGTTTACAAGATGTTCCACCTCACGGATCTCTTCGGGGGTTACCTTGCCGAAGTGAGAGAAGTCGAAACGAAGAGATTTTGGGGATACATAAGAGCCTTTCTGCTCCACGTGCGTTCCAAGCACCTGACGCAGAGCCTCATGGAGGAGGTGAGTGGCCGAGTGGTTTGCCGAGCAAGCGGCCCTGGCAGCTTCGTCGATGCGGGCGAGCGGGGTGCCGGAGAGATCGGCAGGGATTTCTGAGGCAAGGTGTACGCTGACGTTATTCTCCTTCTTGGTGTCGAAAACATTCACCACGTTGCCGTCGGGGAAGAGAAGCCAACCGGAGTCGCCAACCTGACCGCCCATCTCGGCATAGAAAGGAGTTTTGGAGAGGATAATCTGATAGAACGTCTTCCCCTTCTGAGAAACTTTCCTGTAGCGCAAAACTTCCGTGGGACATTCCGTAAGGTCGTAGCCCACGAATTCTTCCTCGCCTTCTTTCAGAACGACCCAATCGTCGGCAGAGACAGCGGCAGCGTTGCGTGCGCGGTCTTTCTGCTTCTTCATTTCGGCCTCGAATTCCTCGTGGTCGAGAGTGAAGCCGTCTTCACGAAGGATGAGCTCAGTGAGGTCGAGGGGGAAACCGAACGTATCATAGAGGAGAAACGCGTCCTTGCCCGAGATTGAGGATTTCCCCTGCTTGCGGGCTTCCTCGATGAGACGCTCGAGCATCTTGATGCCATTGTCGAGAGTGCGGAGGAAAGATTCCTCTTCCTCTTTGATCACCTTGGTAATCAGCTCCTTCTGGGCTTTGAGCTCGGGATAGGCCTCACCCATTTCAGCGACGAGAGTATCCACGAGAGAGTAGATGAAAGCTTCCTTGCGGTTGAGGAAAGTGTAAGCGTAACGCACCGCACGGCGGAGGATACGACGGATTACGTAGCCGGCCTTGGCGTTGGAGGGAAGCTGGGAGTCGGCGATCGAGAACGCGATGGTACGCAAGTGGTCGGCCACCACGCGGATAGCCACATCCACCTTCGGATCTTCACCATATTTGAGCCCTGTAAGCTCCTCGATTTTAGAGATGATGGGGGTGAAGATGTCGGTGTCGTAATTTGAACGCTTCCCTTGGATGGCCATACAGAGGCGCTCGAAACCCATACCCGTGTCGATAACCTTCTCAGGGAGGGGCTCGAGGGAGCCGTCGGCCTTGCGGTTGAACTGCATGAAGACGAGATTCCAGATCTCGATGACCTGCGGATTATCTTTATTTACGAGAGTAGCGCCGTCTACCTTCTTTCTCTCCTCGTCGGAGCGGAGGTCGATATGGATTTCGCTGCAGGGACCGCACGGCCCGGTGTCGCCCATTTCCCAGAAGTTGTCGTGGCGGTTGCCGTTGATGATATGTGACTCGGGGAGGTGAGTGGCCCAAATGGAGGCAGCTTCGTCGTCGCGGGCGAGGCCGTCGGGTGCATAACCTTCAAAGACAGTGGCATAGAGGCGGTCGGGGTCAATTTTGAGGACATCTACGAGATATTCCCAAGCCCAGTCGATGGCTTCTTTTTTGAAATAGTCTCCGAAGCTCCAGTTGCCCAGCATCTCGAACATAGTGTGATGATAGGTGTCGTGGCCTACCTCCTCGAGGTCGTTATGCTTTCCGCTCACACGCAGGCACTTCTGAGAGTCGGCCACACGACGGGCCTGGGGCTTGCGGTTGCCGAGAATAATGTCTTTAAACTGGTTCATTCCGGCGTTGGTGAACATCAGAGTCGGGTCGTCTTTAATCACCATCGGGGCGGAGGGGACAATCTTGTGTCCTTTACCTTCGAAGAAATTCTTGAAGGAAGCGCGTATCTCTTTGCTTGTCATAATTTTTACTGAATGGAATAGAGAATTGAATCTATATTTTTGCAAAATTAGTAATTACGCGTTATTTTTGCAAACTGAAATGAGCAAAAGGAAACTATATCTGTATAATCCGGAGACGGACAATTTCGAGCGGTATTTCCCGGGGATAAAAGACCGGCTGAAGTGGCTCGGGGTGGTTCTGCTCGTAGGGCTTGTGATAGCCGTGGG
Source organism: Muribaculaceae bacterium (assembly GCA_022509145.1). Lineage (GTDB taxonomy): Bacteria > Bacteroidota > Bacteroidia > Bacteroidales > Muribaculaceae > Lepagella. The sequence continues at coordinate 75,445 of JAFLTX010000003.1, forward strand.
TATATACGTGATCATATTCTATTCCTTGGAGACGCCTACGGTTGAGAATCTGAAAGTGGAGAACTCCGAGCTGCGCCGGCAGTATGAGGAGCTTGACAGAAGAATCGGGGCGTCGATGAAAGTGATGAACGAGATCCAGGACCGCGACTCCAACTTCTACAGGGTGTTGATGCAGATGGATCCGGCCCGGGTAGACGACGCGCATCCGGATGTGCTGACCCTTCAGGGGGCACCGACGATGAGAAACCTGAACGACTCGCAACTTGTGGCTCAGCTGACAGGACGTCTGGACTCGCTCGACAGGCAGCTGCTGCATCAGGCAATGTCGTTCAACACGATACGCGACGAGTTTAAAAATCAGCAACATAAGATCGACCATATCCCCTCGGTGTTGCCTATAAATATAAAGGATTACACGATGAGCTCGGGGTATGGGATCAGGATAGACCCCGTGTATGGCTCACATAAGTTTCACGCGGGCCTCGACTTCGCGGCAAGGACCGGGACGCAGGTGTTCGCTACGGCGGACGGTCTAGTGTCGTATGCCGACCAGAAAACCGGCTACGGGAACTGTGTGGACATAGACCACGGGTATAACTATATGACCCGATACGCGCACCTGTCGAAGATACTGGTGCCGAACGGGAAGACCGTGAAAAGGGGAGAGCTGATAGGGCTTGTGGGGTCGACCGGGAAATCTACCGGACCGCACCTGCATTATGAAGTGAGATATAAAGATGAGCCGCAGAATCCGGTGAACTATTATTTTATGGACCTCACCCCTGCGGAATATGATGAAATGATAATAATGGCCGAGAATGCGGGCCACGTAATGGATTGATGGAAGGGAAGTTATATTATACAATAAAAGAGATATCGGAATTCACGGGCGAGAACGCCTCGACATTGCGATTCTGGGAGAACGAGTTTAAAGAGCTTAGCCCGAAGCGAACCGCTTCAGGGAGGAGGCAATATACAGAGAAAGATATCGACACGATCAGCATCATCCAATACCTGCTGCGCACGAAGGGTATGCACCTGGCAGCGGCCAAAGAGCAACTGCGCACCAACCGGCAGAACATCAGCTTCAGGATGAAGGCATTGGAGAAGCTGGAGGATGTAAGGGAACGTCTTGAGCTGCTAAGGCAGGCGCTTAACAAGATATGAGGGAGACGAGTTGGGGCAAGAGATGGACTGAGACGAAGGAGTGGCTAAAGGGGAGGATAGCCGGCGACAGCTTTGCATTTTACACGATATATTTTGTTGCGCTGCTTTTGGTGTTCGGATACATCAAGGTGGTGCTATTGGGTCATTTATCGATAGTATACACGATTAAATCTGCCACGGCCGACGCATCGCTGATAATGCTGGCAAGCCTGCTGCCACGCGGCAACTGGAAGTATCTGCTGCTGCCGGTGCCGTTGGTCGTAGCGATATTGATGGTGGCAAACGCTCTATTTTTCAGGACATTCGGGGACATCATCCCTGCCACTATGTATTTTGCAAGCGCGCCGTTTGACCCTACAGTGATGAAGGGCGGGGGGAATGCGCTGAGATGGTTTGACTTCATTCCGCTGATTATAAGCCTGGCACCAACGATATGGGTGATCATCATCAAGGGGAAGCGGTTCAGGGAGCTTAATGCAGGTTGGGGGACGCTTATAACGACGGCGGTGCTTCTGATTGTGAGTTGGACCGCTGTGTTGCGGTCGGCATATATAGAGGAGAAGAAATATTATCCGGAAGAGAATGCTGCCGGAGTATACAAAACGATAATCGACGCAGACACGTGGAAATTCACCTATGACAGACTGAGCTTCTGGGGGTATGCACTGAAGTGTATCAATAATTTCAGGAGCATCTACATCACCCTGACACCGGAGCAGGAAGAGCGGATAAGGCGCCATCTTGCAGATAGATATTCCGGGGAGGGGAAAGTGCCACCCGGGAGCGTCCCGGAGAACCTGATAATCATCGTGGTTGAATCGCTGCCGTGGTCGGTGTATGAAATGGAGACCGCTGATGACATAATGCCAAACCTGCGGAAGCTTGCCGGCGACAGCACGGCGGTGACGCTTCCATTGCGAAATCTCTCGGGGCTCGGGAATTCTTCGGACTCGCAGTTTATGATCAACACAGGCCTCTTGCCACTGAAACAAGAAGCGCTTGTGAACTTTTACGGACTGAACGATTACCCGTCGATAGGAGAGGCTTTTGCCGGGGAGAGCATGGAGATAATCGGCGAAGACAGCCATCTATGGAACCACACCTTTACCAACAAGAGTTACGGATTCGATAAATTCCGGGATAAAGCGGCTCCCGGAGGGAAGGACCAAGACAGACGGATATTCGCACTGGCGTTGGCAGAGGTGAAGAAGCTGAAGGAGCCGTTTTTCCTGTTTGTGAGCACGCTTTCGATGCATTATCACTATAAGGAGCACACAGTTACTTCTGAATTGACGCCAGAGGTGGCGGGGACTCAGGATAAGTATGAGCGGGAGTATCTCAACAGGGTGAATCACTTCGACAAGAGCCTCGGGGAGTTTATCGCGGGACTCAAGAGGAGCGGTCTCTATGACAGGACGCTGATAATCATTACGGGCGACCATCCCATACCGGCGAACAACGTCACTTCGCGGCTTGACGACGACCGGGTGTTTTTTACCATCCTGAACTCGCCGAAGCGAGAGATAAAGGGCTCGGGCCACACCCAACTCGACATCTTCCCGACGGTGCTTGATCTGATGGGGATTGACTACAACTATTTCGGAACGCCGTACAAGGGCCTGGGAGTGGATATCTTTGAGAGCGAAGGAACGGCACCGAGCGAAGAGGACTACGCAATCTCTGAGCTGATAATCAAGAGCTAAAGTCGATTGAACGGCGCGACTGTTATGCCGGAAACGATCAGCTGCCTGGGGAAAAGGAGGGTATAGCGGGGAAATCTTGATGAGGAAGAAGAGGGTATGAAAAAAGAATCGCTGCATTTATTGCAACGATTCTTTCTGTGATCCGTGCAGGATTGTAACTACAAAATGGCGTGCAATCGGCTGGAAATTATAATTACAGATAATCAGCTATTTATATAAAATTATTATTTCAAAATATTGCTTGAAATTGCAGTTTGTTTCAAAAAAGACGCCAAAAAGACGCCAAAAAGTTAGGATATGACGCCAAAAAGTGTTAACTTTGTATTGGATTTAAAACTAATAACTTATGGCAACTTTAGAATTTAGACTTTCGTCAAAAGTCAATCCCGAGGGCCGACAGGAAATAATGATTCGGCTATTTCATGGGAAGAAGTTTAATCTCCGCTCTAAGAGTCGTATTTTCATTGAGCCATCATTCTTTGAATATTACGTCAATCGGGAAGGTACTCGCAAAACTTATGGCGTTGAAATTCCGGCCAAGATAGTAACGGCAAGGACAGACGAGGCCGAGAAAAACGGCTGGGAATTGTTTGAACGAGGAGAGATTGTTATCAATAATCGGATTCAGACTCCCGAAGTTAAAGAGGCTCGGAAAGCAGACAAAAGACTCTCTGAACTTAAGAGTTTTATTATTGACTCTCTGGAGAAGGCTAATATAGATAATTTGGATTCTAAATGGCTTAAATCCGTTGTTGACTTGTTCCATGATGGTGAGAAGATAGATAAAGAGAAGGCAGCCAAGAGAGGATTGCTAAACCGATTCAATCAAATGATTGAAGGTAATGAGTTACTTACCAAGAATGGCACTCCTATAACTGCAGGCAGACGAGCGCATTATAAAGTTATGTATGGAATTTTATTCCGTTACCTGACTATCAACGGCAAGACTGAAATTAATATTGATGAAGTGGATAAAGATTTCCTTCTCGATCTTCGTGATTTCATTATCAACGAGAATGTTTTTGTAGAGGATAAAAAATGGAAATATCTCTACAAGAATATGAAAGTTAATAATCTTCCTGCCGAGCCTCGTTCCCTCAATACGGCAAGCATGAAAATGAAAGTGTTGCAGACTTTCTTTAAGATTATCTTCGCAAATGGAGAAATAGAAATAAATCCGTTTGACAGGTTTACCCAAGCGCAACACGCTGGCTTATTCAAAGGAGAAGATAAAGAGCCTTTCAGCCTTGAATTATCAGAATTAAGAGCCATCATTAATACGGAAGTTTCGACATTTCTAAAACCGATAAAAGACGCTTTTTTAGTGCAATGTGCCTTAGGTTGCCGAGTGTCCGATTTCGCAAAAATGGGAATGCAGAACGTTATTGTTGCCGATAATGTTGCCTTCGTGGAATATGCAAGCCAAAAGACGGGAATGCCGACAAAAACGCCAATCGTGCCGTTTGCTCTCTGCATTATCAAGGATAATGATTTCAATTTCCCAATTCTAAGGAATGTTAATGGCTCTTATGGCTATAACAAACTAATTAAGAGCCTTCTTAAGGAATGTGGGATTAATCGTGAAATAGTGACTGGGAAAGAAGAAGGAAGGCTTGTTAAAACTCCCTTATGGCAGTTGGCAAGTTCTAAACTGCCCCGAAAAGTTAACGTCACTCTGACAACAAAAATTCAGCTTAATACGAGCGTTGCCGGCCTCCACAAAGAAGGTAGTTCCGCCATCGGGAACTATCTCGCTTTATCCGATTCAGATAGATATTTATTAATGTGCCGAGCCTTCGGAGAAGAGCCAGTAAAAGTAAGCAAGGATTTACGAATTATCGGGAAAATTTAAGTGTAGATATAATAAACTATCTATCAAAATATTAAAGTTGCTATATTGAAAAGTATAGCAACTTTTTGCATAAAAATAAATATTTTTTGCATAAATATTTGGAATTTTCAGAAATGTTTAGTAATTTTGCATCATGTTTAACTACTTAATAAGATATGAAATGAAATCGGCCACATAATATAAATAATAAATTTAAAATTAATCATTATGACCAATTTAATGGTTGTTGACCGCCAAGAACTGGCGGAAGAACTTAAAAGGGCATTTGATGAATGGCGTGAGTCATTCACTCCCCAATGTTCAAACGAAAAACACCAACTATTAACACCTGAACAGGTGCTAAGGATTCTCTCCATAAGCAACACTACATTATGGAGAATGGCCAAGAATCGCGAATTATGTCCTATCTCCGTAGGCGGAGCAAAACGTTATAGGTTATCAGACATTAACGCTTATATAGAAAGGAGATAAGGCATGGAAGAAAAAAGAATTGCCTCCAGCGGTGGCTATACGCAAGAGGCACTAAATGATTTCTCCGACAATCAGATGTGTAAAGTTAATCATTTTCAGCGAAATGAGCAAATATTTCGTGTTGGAAATGATGTATTTGAGATTGTAAACGAGATAAATGCTTATGGCCAAATATATCAAGTAATTCAGCCTCGCACACGTCAATCGTTAAAAGAGAGATTTAGAGGAAAGCATATTGAGGAATGGCATTATTACGATGGTTTCTGCAATATGCCAAGCCATACAAATTATAAAGAAATTATTGATAACGGAGGAAAAGGACTATATAATACTTATCACCCCATTGAATATAAACTTGAAAAAGGTGGTGAACATCCAACTTGGGATAAGTTAATAAATCATATTGGTGGTGAGCATGCTCCGTTATTATTGGATTATCTTCGTATCTTATGGCAAAAACCGACTCAAACACTACCGGTGTTATGTCTTATATCGAAAACACAACACACTGGTAAAAGCACATTCGGGAATGCTCTTACTATGCTTTTTGGAGAGAATGCAAGAATCCTTAGCGAGACAGATTTAAATAGTGAATTTAATCCGTGGGCAACTGGTTTATTAGCTATCTTTGAGGAAATCTCGACTGCCAAGAAGAGCATCAACAAAATCAAAAATTTAAGCACTGCCAAAAGAACTGTTATCAATGAGAAACACGTTCAACATCATTCAGTAGATTGTTTCCTGAAAATACTTATATTTAGTAATAACGAGGATTCTTTCATAAAAGCCAACGCTGAAGACATTAGATATTGGATTATTAGATTGCCTAAGTTAAAGAAGGAGGATTTTGATCCCGATTTCGATGACAAACTTAAAGAGGAAGTTCCATATTTCGCGTGGACACTTCAGAATACTAAGATTGAATCAAAGCCTCTTAGCCGGATGTGGTTTGCTCCCGAGCAGATAGCGACAGACGCATTAAAGAATATAGTCCAAAATAGTCGTTCTGATTGCGCCAAAAGTCTTGAAATTTGGATTGAAGAAACTTTAGCTGAAAAAGGGAACTTTCAAGCAACTGCCACAGACATATGTCAAGAGTTGCGGAAATATTCCCAAGCAGATATTTCAAAGGCTTTGAAGAAAGAATTAAATTATCCCGAACCTTACAAAGGTTATTACAATCCGATAGATGGCTCTCCTAGAAAGCAAGGACGATTCTATTCCTTCACCTCAACTGAAGAAGTTTCAGAGCAAAAGAAATCTTTCTTAGAAATTCCTGACTGCGACCTTCCTTTTTAGGACAACTATAAATTTGCTGTCCTGTCGCTGTCCTATTATAACTTGTTGAAATTTATTAGTTTAGGACAGTAAGACAGATAAGACAATAAAAATATATATTTTAATAAAAGGCTTGGAAGAAGAAAAAATATAAACTTAATTTTGGCGTGTCCTACTGTATTATCGTCTTAAAATACTGAATATTTGAGAGTTATAATAGGACAGATGTAAGACGCAGGACACCTATTTTTCCCTCCAAGCCTAAAATCAAAAAAATATGAATAACAACAACAATATAAATCTGTCTGACGAAATCAAGAAGTCAGTCAGCATAAATCAATTATTTGATTATTTGGGTATAAAACACCCCGATAAAAACGAGTATTTAATTAAATGTCCGTGGCGATTAGAATCCAATAGCTCGTTATCTATATTTATAGGCAGAGATGGCATTCAACATTGGAAGGATCATGGTTCTTGCAATCCCGAAGAAAGTACGGGTACGATTATAGACGCCTATATGAAGATAGAAGGGATAAAGGATATAAAGCAAGCGTTATGGAACCTTAAGAATGGTTTTTTTCTGTCATTCAGAACGGAATTGACGCAAGAATCATTTATTCCACAAAAAGAAAGGAAAATCAAAGTTGAGGAAGTCAAAGATGGCGTTTTAAACTCCAACTTACTTGCTCACCTTCGGGAAATTCGGAATTTTCCCGATTACCTTTTTCAAGAATGGTTAAGTGAAATCAGATTCAGAGTAAAGACGAAAGATGGATATGGCGGTTTAAGATATGGTTTCGGCATTCCATGTGGTTCGGAGGATTGGAGCCTAAGGACTTGTTTTAAGGGGACTGACAGAAATGGGAAATCTGTAAATAATAAGTTATCAACAGGGCAAAATTTCACCTTAGTTAATAATGGTTTTGCCAAACTATTGATTGTTGAAGGAATGTGTGATTTTTTGGCTTACATGGCACTATTCCCTAAGACTCAAGCAAATGTTATAATTCTCAATAGCACTGAAAATGTGGATAAAGTTATTTCTTATCTTCATAGCCTTGAATGGAAATATATTAAAGTTGGTTTGTGTCTTGACCGCGACAGAGCCGGAACAGAGGCAACAGAAAAACTGTTAAGGGAATTGCCGGATTATCCGAAACAGGTTGCTCAAATGGCTCAAAGATGGTTAGAGAGCAATTCCAAAGCAAGTGAATGGGAGAAATCCTTATATCAAGAGGGGAGTTTATATGATAATGAAGATATAAGAAAAGTAATTTGGAATCTTTTCAAGGAGTATGACGGCATTGAAGATTGTGGAGATATTTGTGAAATATGGCAGTTAATAAGTGAAATAGAACCGAGTCGCAAGTCAAGAATCAAGTCGTGTGAACATTGTATATCTAACGGCTATTGCAACACGCGTAAGGGATTGATGCAAATTAAGGCTCATGCCTGTCCAAGTTATAGGCAAATACCCTAAGCGCAACGCTTAACAAATTGATATTAAGCATATTAGCAAAGTATTGTTGCACCTATTGTATTTTACAACAAAATTTACTATCTTTGTAATTGGAAATCAGTTAGTTAAGCTTGTTTTCAGACATTATTTAAAATAACAAATAAATATAGGTAAAAATATAATAAAAGATTGTTTATGAATACTTTAAACGAGTTAAAAACGACAATAGCGCAAGCGACAGGCGCGAAGTCAGTAAAATTCAGCCCAAACGGGCGTGTCGCTGATTTGATTTTAAGAGATGGTTCAAAAGAATCGTGTCTTGTGAACTTTCGGAACATAGACGCTTTTGAGGCGCAAATCTATTCCTTCAGCGACGATTATCTTCAAGACTTGAGGGCGATAAATGACGAGGAAGAAAAGGGATTAATCATTGTTGCCGATGATTCTGACCTTAGCCGCATATTCGTTATCAATCCCTATTGTCCTTCGCCTTGTGGTGTTGAATATATCGAAAGCTTAGACGAATGGAATTCTATCTGGCATCACTATCTTAAAACTTGTGGATAATGGCACGAAAGAGAGAGAACGCAACGAGTGCAAAATTTCTAAATCTGGGTATATTGTCCGAAGAAGAACGTGTTTTTCTCTTCCTCGTTGCTTTTGCCGGAATGAGTCAAGCAGAAAGCTATAAGATGGCATTCGGCAAAAATCATGTAAGCATGACAACGGCAAGCGCGGCGGCGTCTAAGTTACTTGCAGATTTACGTCTTCAAGCCTCGGCATGGCGTTTATACGAATATCATAACAACGGATTGATTAAGTTTAACACTGGTGTTTTGAAATCGGCTGACCCCAAATTCTCAAGGCATTGAAAGTAAGATTTTTCAATATTCAAAATTAGAATCAGTATGGAACATAATAACAATACTCCAGAAAATTTGCAAGATGCAAATCAGACTCCCAAAATATGGGATAATTGGGAAGAGGTAACAAAACGAACATTCGGTAACGATTATAAAATATATTAGGCATGGAAAAGAAAAATTATAGTTATATCGGGGATTTTACCCGTGAAAAGATAGCAAATAACGTTAAGGTTTGCAATGAATATTTAGCGCGGTTCCAGAGCCTTTTAACGGCTAATGGAGAAACGCTGGAAGATGCAAGGCGTTACCAGTCAGAAGGCTGGGATGCCGATATTAAGGCAAAGCGCAAGGAAGTAAGGGAGTGGATGGAGAAACACGAAATGCCTTCTTACCTTCGGGCAGACTATGAAGAAAAGGCGGTTCAGTCGCTTGGCTTGGAGCGTCTGCAATATCTCCAGCGTGTTGCGAGCGCGTTGCCTATTCGTTGTGATGGTAAGGAAATAGACCTTACAAAAGATATTGACGTTAAAAACGGCCAATGGGTGTTGTCAGATGCAAACGTTACCGCAATGCTGGAAAGTAAGCGTTACACTCTATCAGATGAGGAAATGAGCGATTTAGAGTTATGCCTACTGGCTGGCGATGCTATCCGAAAAGTTAAGGAACGTGGCATTGATACTGCCGACCTTGAGTGGTTCAATCGGGCAAAAGATACCGAAACACTTGCACAATGCTTGATGCGGAGTTATAAGGGCGATGCAGACCCAAACGCTTACTTAAAAGCGATAGGGGTAATATAAAAAATAGCAAAAAAATTTTTGAAGGTCTAACATACCGATTTTTTTGCGCGTAGCTCGTACCCTCTGTACCCTTTTTAATATCCATATCCCTTATTAATTATTAGAGATTAACACTATTTTAGTTCTGACATATAAGAATGATGGCTCTCCAGTCTGAGAAGATAGGAGAGTTATTTTTTTCTTTTTCCAAGCATTCTTATTAACTTTGCAGTGCCGATAAGTATCGGTTTTAAATCCACAGAGGGAGAGTCACTTAAATGTTGGCTCTCCTTCGCTTTATAGATTGGCTTGGAATGAAAAAACGCCAAAAAGACGCCAATTTCTATAAAGAAAAATCTCCAAAACGCTGAAATTAAACGTCTTAGAGATTTTAAATGTGATCCGTGCAGGATTCAAACCTGCAACCTTCTGATCCGTAGTCAGATGCTCTATTCAGTTG
>JAFLTX010000030.1:0-1812 GCA_022509145.1 Muribaculaceae bacterium
TTCCCGATGATGAAGAAATAGAGGTGTTACCGCTCAAAGGCGACGGCGACTTCCGTTCGCCTGAATGTATTGAGTTTCTAAAAGAAGCCGATATCGTAGTCACAAATCCCCCCTTCTCGCTTTTCCGCGAGTATGTCGCCCAGCTTATCAAATACGATAAAAAATTTTTGATAATCGGGAATATAAACGCAATAAAATATAAAGAAATATTCCCACTCATTCAGCAAAACAAAATGTGGGTTGGATTTCAACCATTCACAGGAAGTAGATGGTTTGAAGTCCCTAAAGATTATCAAAGTCAATATATTAAGACGGAAAACGGGAGAAGATTAATGCCGATAAAAGCGGTTTGGTATACTAATCTTGATCATAAGAAACGTCACGAAGAAATGATATTATATAAATCATATTCTCCTGAAGAATACCCAACTTACGAAAATTATGATGCAATTGAGGTAGCTCGGACCGAATTAATACCTTATGACTATGATGGTGAGATGGGAGTCCCAATTACTTTTATGGATAAATTTAACCCGGAACAATTTGAAATTATTGGAGTTAGTTTGGTATTAGGGAATAAGAAACCTAAAGATTTACCCAAAGATAAGCAAGGAGGACCTGCCTTCTACCTCAAATTGAATGGAGAATATAAACGTTTGTATGACAGAATTGTTATCCGTCGTAAAAAATAAGTAGCAATGAAGATAGAACTACAAACAATAAAGATAGCCGACTTAATTTCAGGTTATGCCAACGACCCAGAAAACGGAGTCGTAGGCTATGGAGGGAAACTTAATATCCGTCCCCCATATCAGCGAGAGTTCCGCTATGACCTCAAGCAACAACAGGCCGTAGTGGACACCATCCTTAAAGGGTTTCCTCTAAATATAATGTATTGGAGCGTTGACGACGACGGTAATTTTGAAATGATTGACGGCCAGCAGCGCACCCTCTCAATCTGCGAGTTCTTCACTCACGGTTTCCATATCGAGGACCCGGAACGAGGCACTCTCTATTTCTCAACCTTGACGGATGATGAAAAGCAGAAATTCCTCAACTATCCGTTGACTGTCTATTTCTGCGAGGGCACCGACAAGGAAAAACTCAACTGGTTCCGAGTCATAAACATTGCCGGTGAGAAGCTCCTTGACCAGGAACTTCTCAATGCCGTTTACAGTGGACCGTTCGTCACTGACGCACGTCGCCATTTCTCGAAGAACGGTTGCCCGGCTTATAAACTCGGAGCCGATTTTCTTAGCGGAAACGCTATCGAGCAAGCTTATCTCGCCACCATCCTTCGATGGGCTGCACGTCACGACGGCATTGATAAGGTTGACAAGTATATGGCCATCCATCAGTTCGACCCCAACGCCAATCACCTTTGGGCTTATTTCGTGGCCATTGTTACTTGGATAAGGTCAACCTTCCCAAAATACCGAAAGGAAATGAAAGGGCTGGATTGGGGCGCCATGTACGACGAGTTTCACCAAAACGTCTATGACACGGAAGCACTCGAGAAGCAAATCCACGACCTTATGGAGGACGATGAGATTATGAAGAAGTCTGGAATCTATCGATATGTCCTCAGCGGTGATTTGCGCGACCTTTCTTTCAGAGCTTTCGATAAGAAGCAGAAGCGTGAGGCATTCGAGAGGCAGAACGGCATCTGCGTTCATTGTGGCAAACATTTCGAGCTTGAGGAAATGGAAGCTGACCACATCACCCCCTGGAAAGAAGGAGGAACCACAGTTTCAGAAAATTGTCAGATGCTTTGCCGAAACTGCAATAGGATTAAAGGAGCGAAATAAGCGG
>JAFLTX010000030.1:1912-23012 GCA_022509145.1 Muribaculaceae bacterium
CCTTCCGACCCTATCTGGTTGTGCTGCTGGATGATATTGGTGATGTAGACGGTAAATATCGGAAACATCATCATACCGAGCGCAGCCAACGCCACACTCAATATTCGCCCGATCGGTGTCACGGCCTCGATGTTGGAACCCACGGTGGTAACGTCCATCGTAGCCCACCATAGCGCTGAGTAGTAGTCTACCACAAGCGAGTTTACGTTATGCTCAAACATAAAGAACACCAGCGAGGCAAAAAAGACCGTCGCCACCAAGGTGAAGAGATAGGTGAAGAAGAGCCCCGTGGCGCGGTTGTAGGAGAACCAGCCCACCACGATGGCCAGAGCATAGCCGCCCCTCACCAGCGGGATGTATTGGATCAGATATGTGATCTGTGGTGAGAATTTTACGTTAAAATAGTGGAATATAGCCAGATATGGAATCGATACCAACAGGAATATTATATGCGTTACGAGGTATCGCCACTTCTTTTCGGCAAGGAAAAACTCTATTATGAAGTCGAATATGAAGAAGATACAAATCCAGAACTGCACCCTCATAAACTCCGGTTGCTTCCAGAATTTGATGTTTTTGAAGGTGTCGATCGAGATGCTGACAATCAGGAATATTGAAAGCAGGAGCACGAAAACGTGGAGCAGGCTGTAGAGCCACTTCCTCTGCTTGGTCGACATCGGTTTAATATTCAGCGTCATATATCGAGTTTTCAGTTTAAAATATCTTTCTTTCGGGTCACCCTCCGTTGAGGCAGAGATCGGAAATCCCTTCGGGGTCGATGCCGAGAACGTTCATCAAATCAGCGTCGGCAAACACTTCATCCACCGGTTTGTCGGCTATCAGGCGCCCGTCGTCTATCACGATGGCCCTGCGGCACAGTCTCTTGATTATCCCTATGTCGTGGGTGGCTATCAGGCAGGTGTGGGTAAATCCTTCTATCAGCTGCGCCACGGCGTCGCGTACTTTCCAGTCGAGATTGCTCGTGGGCTCGTCGAGCACCAGAATCGACGGATTCATCGACAGCACCGTCGCTATGGCCACCCTCCTGCGCTGCCCTCCCGAGAGGTTCATCGGCGAGCGCTTCGCAAGGTCAAGGCAATCAACGTCTTTAAGAGCCTGCTCCACCCTCTTCTTCACCTCTTCCAGCGGGAGTTTCATATTCATCGGACCGAAAGCCACGTCTTCTTCCACCGTGGGCATAAACAGCTGGTCGTCAGGATTCTGAAACACCATCCCCACCGTCTGCCTCACAATCTTAAGCGTCTTCTTGGTCACCGGTATTCCGCCGATGTCCACACTCCCCTCCGTCGGGAGAAGCAATCCGTTGGTCTGCAGCAGCAGAGTCGACTTCCCGGCCCCGTTCTTACCTATCAGAGCCACTTTCTCGCCGTGCGAGATGCGGAAGCTTACGTCTTTAAGCGCTTCCTTTCCGTCGGGATAGCGGTAGCTTACGTTTTTAAATTCTATATAATGATGGCTCATCAGACGAAGAGTAACGACAGGTTAAACAATCTGAGAAACACGAAGATGGCACTCCACGAAACCAGATAGACTGTGGAGCTGAGGTGCCATTCGGTCTGCGATGTGGAATAGAAGGGCATCTCGCCGGTAAAGCCGCGGGCAAGCATCGCGTTGTGCACGTTTTCAGCCCTCCTTATGCTGCGCAGAAACAGCTGCCCCACGAGCGTTCCCCACAGCCGTATCGAGAGATGCTTGGCCCCGTAACTGCGTGACGCTATGGCGTTTCGCATCGTAAGTCCTTCTTCTATCAACACTTTTATATAGCGGAAAACCATCAGCAGCTGGGTGGCCAAAAACCTCGGCAAACCGAGGCGCCGCATTCCGTCGACCATCCCCACGAAACCCATCGTGTCGATAAGAATCAACAGACACTGCATACTGAGCAAACCGCGCAACACCACACCGATGAACAGCAGCCAGCCGCGAGTGATGTGCCAGCCGTTGAAGTCGGCCACCGGCGTCTTGTCGAGGATTGGATTGAACACCCCGATCAGCACTACCAGCGGCAATATTATCAGCGATTTGAGCAAGATCCGCGAATAACGCAGCCCGTAGAGCGGGGCAGCTATTATCGGGTAAAGGGCAAACCATAGCAGAATATCTATATGGGTGGCAGGCACGCCGAGCAGCACACACAGATATACCACCGTCACCAAAATCGAGGCGCGGGGATCTATCGCCGCTCCGAAAAATCGGGCGGAAGTGCGGCCGTAGGCCATGTCGAGCGCGAATACCTTATTCTGCATGTCCTGGATTTCCCTCCTTTATGTCTCCTTCTTTAAGTTTTGTTTTGATCAGGAAAGATGTCAGACACCACACCACAAAGAGCACGAATACCGCCCCGGCAATCCCTGACAACGGATTTTCATATTCCGGCATGATGGATGTGGTGTTGGAAATCTTCCCTGCTATGAGTGATACCACAGTGGGGTGTTCCTGCTCGATCTCCTCCACTCCGGCCACCTTCTCTATGCTCCATTCGAGCCCGTCGGGATTGGCCGAGGCAAACCATACTATCACCAGCGCGATGACGGCCGTGGCGCCCGCAAACCAGAGCACGGCACGTCTCACCGTCTTGCGCGACGGCGCCGTCTTGCTCAGGCTCAGCAGGTCGGGCCTCGTCCGCGCCACAAATATTATGACAGCCGCCGTGGCTATACCCTCCACCACACCTATCGGCAGGTGAATCATCGCCATTATCGAGATGAAGCTGCTCCACGACAACGCCGAAACGCCCGAAAGCAGAGTCTCCACCGACACCAGGAACGCACCGAGCTCCAGGCCAACAACGCAGGCGCATACGGAGCCGAGCATAATCACCCACGGCGAGCGCAAACGCCTCACAATGGGAGCGTAGATGAGCGGATAGGCTATCAGAGTGGTGGTTACTCCCATATTGATGAGGTTGCACCCCAACGCCAGCAATCCGCCGTCGGCAAAGATCAGACACTGGATTATCAGCACCGACGCTATCGTCACGAAAGCCGCCCACGGCCCCAGGAAGGCCGCAAGAAGCACACCCCCGATCACGTGGCCCGAGGAGCCCGTGCCGGGAATGGCGAAGTTAATCATCTGTGCAGCAAATATAAACGCGCCCAAAACTCCCATCAATGGGATTATGGATGTGTTCTCTTTCTCTTTTATCTCTTTCCCCGCGGTGGCAAGCAACCCTGCCGCTACGGCCCCACCTGTCAGCGCAACGGGTGTGGAGAGCAATGCGTCGCTTAAATGCATCTTTTTCTGTACTTACCTAAGATTTCTTCAATTTTCAGCTCACAAATTTACATAAAAACCGCGAAATATAACTATATTTGCAACCATAATATCATGAAACCACTCTATTTTATGAAAGGAATCAAAAAGAATTTTCTTATGGCAATCCTTCCAGCAATGCTTTTGGCTGGCTGTAGCTCCAAGGAGAGCGAAGGCATCATTGAGAAGCCTGACATCACCGTAAAAGACGGGATGCTGACCCCCGAAGTGCTCGAATCTTTCGGCCGCATCTCCGAGCTTACTCCCTCTCCCGACGGGAAAACAATCGCCTTTACACTCACCTATGAAAGTATCGAGGAGAACAAAGGGAACTCCGAAATCTATACTCTCGACGTCGAGAGCAAAGAGATCAAACGCCTCACCAAGACAGCCAACTCCGAGAGTGGACTTCAATGGATCGACGGCGGCAAGCGCATCGCTTTCCTTTCGGTGGAAGGCGAGGATAAGAAACCCCAGATCTGCTCCATCACCGCCGACGGCTCCGGCAAGAAGGTGCACTCATCGGTTGAGGCAGGTGTGGAATGTTTCCGCTTCTCCCCCGACGGCAAGAAGGTGGTCTACGGCTCCACAATCAAGCCTTTCAACAAGGACTCCGCAGTGTTTGCGGGCCTCGACAAGACCACGGGCCGCCTGGTAGACGATCTTATGTATAAGCATTGGGACGAATGGGTTACCGAGATTCCCCATCCCTTTATAGCTGATTTCAACGGCGACAAGGTGGCCGATGCCAAGGATATTATGGAGGGAGAACCCTACGAATGTCCCGTACGCCCCTTCGCAGGCAGCGAATCGTTCGCTTGGAGCCCCGACAGCAAATCGCTGGTTTACAACGCCAAGAAATCCACAGGCCTTCAATATGCATTCTCCACAGATTCAGACCTTTACCTCTATGACGTGGAGACCGGAAAGACTGTAAAAAACCTTACCGAGGGGAATCAGGGTTACGACACCCAACCGGCCTTCTCGCCCGACGGCAGCAAGCTCGCATGGCTGTCGATGGAAACTCCCCTTTACGAGAGCGACAAAAACCGCCTTATGGTGATGGATATGGCCTCCGGCGAGAAGCGTGACCTCACTGCTTCCTGGGATTGGTGGCCCGAGGAATTCAACTGGTGCCCCGACGGGAAAAATATCGTTTTCAACGCTTACTACATGGGCACCGAGCCTACTTTCAGAATCAATGTGGAGAGCAGCGCCATCGAGCCTCTCGCAGCCGGTGTCTGGGATTATGTTTCCGCCACTCCGACTGCCGACGGCAAGATCTTCGCCCTGCGCCACAACATGCTGCGCCCCAACGACATAGTTGCCATCAACGACACTCCTATAAAAGATTACGACACAGAAAACTGCACAGCTCTCACCGACATCAACGCCGACCTGTTGAGCCAGCTCGCGGAGGTGAAGGTGGAGAAACATCTCGTGCCTACTTCCGACGGCAAGGAGATGACTTGCTGGGTGATTCTGCCTCCTAACTTCGACGAGAGCAAGAAATATCCTTCGATCCTGTATTGCCAGGGAGGTCCGCAACAGGCTGTAAGCCAGTTCTGGAGCTATCGTTGGAACTTCCGTATCATGGCCGCCAACGGCTATGTGATCATCGCTCCCAACCGTCGTGGCGTACCGGGATTCGGCACGGAATGGAACCGTCAGATCTCAGGAGACTATGGCGGCCAAAATATGAAAGATTATCTTGCCGCAGCCGACTATCTGCTGGCCAAGCCGTATATCGACCCGAAGGGTATGGCTACTGTGGGCGCAAGCTACGGCGGTTTCTCCGTCTATTGGCTTGCCGGCCACAACGACGGCCGCTTCGCCGCCATGATTGCCCACGCCGGCATCTTCAACCTCGAGGCCCAATATCTCGAGACTGAAGAGATGTTCTTTGCTGAATTCGACATGGGTGGCCCCTACTGGGATAAAGACAACGCCACAGCGCAGAACACATTTGCCAACTCGCCTCACCGCTTCGTGAACAACTGGACTGCCCCGATGCTCATAACAGTGGGTGAGAAAGACTACCGCATATTGGCGTCGCAAGGGATGCAGGCTTTCAACGCCGCCCGCATGCACGGCCTCGAGGCCGAGATGCTCGTTTTCCCGGATGAGAACCACTGGGTGCTCAAGCCGCAGAATGCAATCCTCTGGCAACGTGTGTTCTTCAGATTCCTCGACAAATATTGCAAGAAGTAAGGCATAAATTCCAACATATTAATTAGACTCCAAACAAAATCGTAAGATTTAGAAGGGGTGCGCCGTAGAGATACGCCGCACCCCAAACCTTTTTCAGCCTCCCGGATATAATCTTCAGCCTCCCGGATATAATCAATCATCTGATTTTTACCGACAAATCCCTCTTTTGGTTTGCAGGAATTGGCAGAAAGTATTAATTTTGCAGCCAATTACAGGTAATTTTTTTATTCTTGACTTCAGGTAAAAGTTAATTGTTTATGAAGGTTTTGAAATTTGGCGGCACTTCAGTAGGTACTCCGCAGAGAATCAAAGAAGTGGCCGGTTTGATTACTGACGAGAAAGGGAAAACGCTCACCGTGCTTTCAGCAATGAGCGGTACGACCAACTCCCTGCTCGAAATTGACGCGGCGCTGCAGAACGATGATAAATCCAAGGCATCGGATCTCCTCGGTTCGCTGCGCAAGAAATATGACGATGTAATCGCAAATCTTTATTCTTCTGAGGATTACAAAGCAAAAGCCACTTCCATCGTTGGCGACTTCTTCTTACGGCTCGAGGCCCTGGCCGCAGCTGACTACAACGACTACACCCAGCGCGAGATCGTGGCCCACGGCGAGCTGATCTCCACCAATCTGATGCATCAATACATGCTTCAGCAGGGGATCAAGGCTGTGCTCCTTCCCGCTCTCGACTATATGAAGAAAGACGCCGCCGGCGAGCCCGAATTCGATCATATCTCCAAGGAACTCAACAGGTTGCTCTCCGAGCATAAGGACACCGACATCTTCCTTACCCAAGGCTACATCTGCCGCAACCATGAAGGCGGAGTGGACAATCTCGACCGCGGAGGCTCCGACTATACAGCCTCGATCATCGGCGGGGTATTACGGGCCGAGGAGGTGCAGATCTGGACCGACATCGACGGCATGCACAACAACGACCCCCGTTTCGTGGAAGAGACCGAGGCCGTACACAATCTCCATTTCGAGGAGGCTGCCGAGCTGGCTTACTTCGGTGCCAAAATCCTTCACCCCACCTGCATCCAGCCCGCGAAGGTAAACAATGTGCCCGTTAGGCTGCTCAACACCATGGAGCCCACCGCCGAAGGCACTCTCATCGACAATTCTCTGTCGCGCGGTACCATCAAGGCCGTGGCTGCCAAAGACGGCATCACTGCCATCAAAATCAAGTCGAGCCGCATGCTCCTGGCTTACGGTTTCTTGAAAAGAGTGTTTGAAATCTTCGAAAAATACGAGACTCCGATAGATATGATCGCCACTTCAGAGGTAGGTGTGTCGCTGACTATCGACAATGACGCCAACCTCAACGCGATCCTCGAGGATTTGAAGAAACTCGGCACCGTTTCGGTTGACCGCGACATGGTGATCATCTGCGTGGTGGGAGATCTCTCCTGGCAAAACCGCGGGTTCGAGGCCAAGGCACTCGACGCGTTGCGCAACATCCCCGTCAGGATGATATCCTACGGAGGAAGCAACTACAACGTGTCGTTCCTGATCCGCAGCTGTGATAAGGTAAAAGCTTTAAGATTACTCAGTTATCATCTTTTTTGACATGACTCTCGACTTATCGAAATTGCAGGGCCTCAAAACCCCTGTCTACGTCTACGACCGTGCCCTTCTCGAGGCCACTCTCCAAGAGATCAAAAGTTGCATCGAAGGGAAGCCGGTGATGGTGCATTACGCTGTGAAAGCCAACTGCAATCCCGAGATTATGAAGATGATAGCGGGTGCCGGGTTTGGAGCCGACTGCGTCTCCGGAGGTGAAATCAAGGCAGCCGTTGCCGCGGGATTCGCCCCCGAGAGCATCTGCTATGCCGGCGTCGGCAAAACTGACGATGAGATTCTTACAGGCGTGAAGGCCGGAATAGGGTTCTTCAATGTGGAAAGCATCGAGGAGCTCGAGATTCTCAATGCCGTTGCCAAGGAAGAAGGCGCTGTGATCAATGTGGCTCTGAGGGTAAATCCGAATATCGACGCCCACACCCACCATTACATCACCACCGGCCTGGAAGAGAATAAATTCGGCATCGACCTCCGCCTTCTCGACAAGGCAATCAAGACGGTGGCTTCCATGAGCAATCTTGAGCTGTGCGGACTGCATTTCCACATCGGTTCGCAGATCACGGTGATGGACCCCTTCGTTCTCTTATGCGAGAAAATCAACGGACTGATCGAGCATTACCGCAAGCAAGGAGTCGAGTTCAAGGTGATCGACGTTGGTGGCGGTCTCGGAATAGATTACGACAACCCCGACGCCAACCCCATTCCTCCCTTCAAGGCTTATTTCGACACTCTTCTCTCCCACCTTCACCTGGGCGAAGGTCAGACGCTTCATTGCGAATTGGGCCGTTCCATCGTGGGCCAATGCGGCTCACTGCTCTCGAAGGTTACTTTCGTCAAGGAAGGTATCGGCAAGAAATTTGTGATTCTCGACGCCGGGATGAACGATCTCATGCGCCCGGCCCTCTACGGAGCTCACCATAACATCGAGAATCTCTCCGCTGCCGCTCGCCAAGGAGACGAAGTGGAAGTGTATGATGTTGTAGGACCGATCTGCGAAAGCTCGGATATTTTCGGTAAGGAAGAGCGTCTCCCCGCCACACGCCGCGGCGACCTCATCGCCCTTCGCTCTGCCGGCGCCTACGGCGAGAGCATGGCCTCCACCTACAACATGCGCCCCCTCCCCGCCTCCATCCTCCTCTAACCCGTTAAACACTCAATAGAAATTAAGAGGAACATACGAATAATCACTCCAATAAGCATATAATCATAATGATTAGCCTATAGAAAGAGAGTCCTTCCGCAATTGAAGGTCTCTCTTATTTTTGTCGTAATTTCAAAATTAATAGTTATGTTAAAAGTTTGATTTGAGATGCTTTTTTCAAAAATTGTTATAACTTTGTAACTGTAAATCTTAAAATTCTCAAAATGTCAGAAAAAGAAAGATTTGACATATTAATTTCTAAAATAACACAGACGGCAGAATCGGTACTGCCCCAGGGTTCGCGTCTGGTGTTATTCGGTTCAAGGGCCAGAGGTGATGCCAGGAGTGATTCCGACTGGGATCTGCATATCCTTGTTCCAGGAGAAAAGAAACTTTCTTTGAATGAGGCTGATGATTTATGTTGGGAATTTAATAAAATTGGAATTTTTGACTGCGACGAAGTGATTGAAACTTTTGCTTACTCCACTTCAGATTGGTCAAAACGCAGTTTTCTTCCCTTCTATAAAAATGTAGAAAGAGACAAGCTTATCTTATTCCAAAACTAATGATTCTTCGTAAAAAACTACCGGCATAAAGTGAGCCCTTCCGCCATTGAAGGGCTCTATTATTTTATCGTCGGTTCGGCACCTGGTTTAGTCTTAGGGCAAATTAATAGGGCGAGCCATTATTTCAGTGCTCGCCCATTCATATTGTCTATCTTTTATAATTATCACTCTTCAGAGTTTCTTTCAACTCTATTTCCGCACTCTTACCGGTACCGGAACCGGCTGCGGCTTTGGCCGGAACAATACATCCAGCAGTTTCTCCAGCGGTTTCATAGCTTTCTAGTTTTAAGGTTTTTCTATTAAGTTTCTGATTCTGTCCCAATACGGCTAAATCAGAAATATTTGCTCAATTCGGCTTCCAGATCGGCGGCGTTATGCACGCCCGAAGCTCTCCATTTCAGCTCGCCCCCCTTGAATATCATCAAGGTGGGCACTGACCTTACGTTATACACCCCGGCGAGCTGCTGGTTCTTGTCGATATCGATCTTGATTATCCTTGCCTTCTCGCCCACAAGCCCGTGGAGCTCTTCCAGGATGGGATGCATCATTTGACAAGGGCCACACCATGTGGCGAAAAAGTCTATCAATACAGGCTTATCTGACTTGATGAGTTCTTCAAATTTTGTTTCCATAGTGCTTAAGTTTTAAGGTTTGTATTTAGAACAACCATAAGCGAGAAAAGTTTCATTATATTTGATTTTGAAGCGTTTTTGGTGTAATTTTGTAGCATGAAAAGTTACGAAGAATTATTCGACGCTCTCCTCGACCTTGCTTTTGCCGAAGACATAGGCGACGGCGACCATACCACCCTCTCCACAATCCCGGCCGACGCCATGGGCCGTTCTCGCCTGATTATCAAGGAAGAAGGCATCGTCAGCGGTATCGATGAAGCCATTCATACCCTCCACAGAATCGACCCTGAAATAAAGGTGGAAGTGATGAAAAAAGATGGCGACGTCGTCGCTCCCGGCGACATTGTTTTCACCGCCGAGGGTAAGGTGCGCTCCCTGCTGATCGCCGAACGCACTCTCCTTAACATCATGCAGCGCATGAGCGGTGTGGCCACTATGACGCGCCGCTTTCAGAAGGAGCTCGACGGCCTGAAGACCAAGGTGCTCGATACCCGCAAAACCACCCCCGGAATGCGTATCCTCGAAAAGAAGGGCGTGAAAGACGGCAGAGGCTCCAACCATAGAATGGGGCTCTACGATATGATTCTCATCAAGGATAATCATATCGACTTTGCCGGCGGTATCGAAAAAGCCGTAAAGCGCGCCGTCGACTACTGCCGCGAGCACGGGAAGAATCTCAAGATCGAAGTGGAGGCCCGTACGCTCGACGATGTGCGCAAACTCGTCGAGATGCCTGAAGTTGACCGCATAATGCTCGACAACTTCACCCCTGAGCTCACCCGCGAGGCGGTAGAAATCATCGCCGGCCGAAAAGAGACCGAATCTTCGGGCGGAATCACCCTCGAGAACCTTCGCAGCTACGGCGAAGCCGGTGTTGACTTCATCTCCGTGGGTGCTCTCACCCACAGTGTGAAAGGCCTCGACATGTCGTTCAAAGCTTTCTGATATCATGCAGGAGAAAGACGCCAAGCGAAACGAGGCTGCCGAATGGGGGCGGTTGGGCGAGGAACTCACTTGCCAATACATCGCCTCGCAAGGTTTTGCGGTCACCGAGCGTAACTGGCGCCTCGGGAACCGCCTTGAGGTGGATCTGATTTCGGAGCAGAACGACGAGATGGTCTTCATAGAGGTAAAGACGCGAAACGGCAGGTTCAACAGCGCTGAAGACGCCATCGATATCAAGAAGATGCGCCAGCTCGTGAAGGCTGCCAATGCCTACCTCAACCGGCAGCAACGCGACTATAGCGCCCGTTTCGACGTGGCTCTGATAGAAGGCTCGCCCCAAGATTACGAATTCACCTATATCAAAGACGCCTTTATCCCTCCCCTCTCCAACTCTTTTTTCAAATGAATGTCTCGCTCATAACTATCGGAAAGACCAAGACTCCCTACCTGATTCAAGGCATCGAGGAGTATCTCAAGCGGTTAGGCCACTATCTGCCCCTCAACATCGTGCAGATTCCCGACCTTAAGAACGCATCGCGTCTTTCCCGTGATGAGCAGAAAGAAGCCGAAGGCGCCCTTATCCTTCAAAAGATTCTCCCCGGCGACCATACCGTTTTGCTCGACGAGCGCGGAAGGCAATACACCTCCGAAGAGTACGCCTCAAAGCTTCAAGGCTTCATGGTGTCCGGACTGAAAAGACTCAACCTGGTGATCGGAGGCCCGTTCGGGTTCTCCAAAGCCGTTTACGATAAAGCCGACGAATTGATGTCGCTCTCTAAAATGACTTTCAACCATGAGATGATTCGCCTCTTTATCCTCGAACAAACCTACAGGGCAATGACAATTCTCCGCGGTGAGAAATACCACCACGCCTGATTGCCCTTACTGACTTAAAACCAAATAACGATGAACGAAAATACCAAAAAGGAGCTTGAGATTCAGATGGCGCGTTGCCGCGAGATGTTTATGAAAAAGATGGAAGACTACGGCACTTCGTGGAGCATCATGCGCCCCACCAGCCTGACCGACCAGATCTACATCAAGGCCAAGCGCGTCAGGACCCTCGAGAAGATCGGGGCTTCACAGGCCGCCGTCGACGAAGGTATAGAGCCTGAATTCGTCGGCATCATCAATTATGCCGCGATGGAGCTCATCCAGCTTGCGCGCACCGACCAGGAGGAGCTCATCGATCGCCGTGTGGCCGAGAAACTCTACGACAAAGCCATCCACGACGCCACTTCGCTCCTCTTCAACAAAAACCATGACTACGACGATGCCTGGCGCGAGATGCGCATCAGCAGCATCACCGATATCATTCTGCAGAAACTCCTGCGGACCAAGGAGATAGAAGACAACGACGGTATCACCAAGGTTAGCGAAGGCGTCGACGCCAATATGATGGACATCATCAACTACGCTTTCTTCGCCCTCATTAAGCTGGCTGAATCAGGAGCCTCAAACGCCTGAAAACAACCATTTTAACCCGTTTTTTCACATCCGATCAGAGCTCTTCTGCCATCCATTTTGAATACAACGCCGAAAGTGAAAGGAAACGCCGCCCTTACCGATATGCCCCGGGACCATCATCCCGAAACGAAAGCTAAGCCCGAATCCAAAAAGGCCTGGGCTATCGTCTTGATTACCTGGGTAATGCGCATCATTGCCGGCGGTCTTTTCATATTCTCCGGCGTCACCAAAGGTCTTGACCCGTGGGGAACGATCTTCAAATTCCGTGAATATTTCGGTGCGTGGGGCTACGAGGTATGGGACGGACTCATCCTCACCGGTGTCTTCACCCTCTGCCTGGTGGAGTTCATCACCGGTTTCTGCCTCCTCTTCGGAATGTTGCGCCGCACCACTCCCTACATCGCTTTCCTCATAATGGCGTTTATGCTCCCGCTCACCCTTTGGCTGGCGGTCAAAAACCCGATCTCCGACTGCGGATGTTTCGGCGACGCCGTGCACCTCTCCAATTGGCAGACTTTCTTCAAAAACGTAATCATCACCGGGGCTTGCGGCTGGCTCGTGGCTTTCAACCGCAGGGCCATCTCCCTCATAACCCCCTATCTGCAATGGATCGGAATCCTTTTTGCCGGTCTCTATATACTGGTAATCTCGCTCATAGGTTACAACTACCAGCCACTCATCGATTTCCGCGAATATAAGATAGGCGAACCGCTCGTCAATCTCAACGAAGAGGACTACGACTACGATGAAGACGACCTGCTACGCTTCGTCTATGAAAAGAACGGGGTAAGGCAGGTGTTTTCCATCGACGAAGAACTCCCCGACGAAGAAGACGGCTGGACTTTCGTGGAGCGGTATTACGCCGAGCCTGAAGAAGAAGCGCTCTCAAGCGACATCGGCGCCTCCTTGCCCGCAGCTCCCGTCAAGGAGAAAAACCTGCGACTCTATACAGAAGACGGCCACCAGGACGTAACCGACGAGGTGATCGGCAACGGACGCCAGATCATACTGATGATGCCCGTGCTCTCCGAGGTCACCGCAGCCAAGACCTGGCAGATCAACTCCCTCTACGAGTGGTGCGGCCTCAACGACATCGAGATGCTGGCCACCGTAGGCGGCAATCCCCGCGAAATCGCGCAGTGGAAGGATATCTCGCTCGCCGAATACCCGATTTACACTTCCGACGACACCTCTATCGAAGAGGTGGTGAGAGGAAATCCCGCCGTTGTATATCTCGAAGACGGCATTGTGAAATGGAAAAGCTCGCTCAAAGCCCTCAATATCGACGACTTCCAGGACGAATCCATCAATCCCGACCCGATGAGCTTTGCGCGCAACGACCATCGCATCTGGGCCACACTCTCGTGGATTTTCGCGGGTGTAACCCTACTCCTCGTCCTGCTCTCCCTCTTCCCAAAACTCTTTTCGCTCTTCCCTAAAAATTTGCGACCAAAAAACGAACCCGTTTCCACCAATCCCGACCACGACCACGATGAAAAATAGAATGCTTGCCGAATGGGAGAATCCGCAGTGTATCCTCCTGGCTTTCCCGTCGTTAGACACCGACTGGGCTCCGATTATAGCTGAAGCGCAGTCCCAGTTTCTGCTCCTCATAAACTCTCTGCTCGCAGCCGGCGAAAATGTGCTACTCCTGGCTCACCAAGCTGATTATGAATTGCTCAAGCAGATCTATTCCGAACATCCCAACATACAAATTATAAAAGAGATACCGTTCAACGACACTTGGACTCGGGATTACGGCTCGATCACCTTAGCTACCGGCGACGGCTTTCAAGAACTCGATTTCGGTTTCAACGGCTGGGGGCTTAAATTTGCCGCCGACAATGACAACCTCGTCAACCTTCGT
This sequence comes from Muribaculaceae bacterium, assembly GCA_022509145.1. Taxonomy (GTDB): domain Bacteria; phylum Bacteroidota; class Bacteroidia; order Bacteroidales; family Muribaculaceae; genus Lepagella. The sequence continues at coordinate 15,598 of JAFLTX010000030.1, forward strand.
CTGGCAGAAGCCGGTCTGCGTCCGTTCAACACCTACAGCAACCATCGCGACCTCACTCTCGAGGGCGGCTCGATAGAAACCGACGGTGCCGGCACTATCCTCACCACCTCTACCTGCCTCTGTTCTCCTAACCGCAACGGCGGGAAGGATAAACCCGAGCTGGAAAGGATTCTGCACGATCGCCTCGGGGCCGACCACGTGCTCTGGCTCGACCACGGCTTCCTTGAGGGCGACGACACCGACAGCCATATCGATACTCTGGCCCGAATCGCCCCCAACGACACCATCCTCTACGTCTCCGCTCCCTCCGACCCCCAAGACCCTCATTTCGAAGCCCTTAAGCAAATGGAGAGTCAGCTAAGGGAGCTGAAGACCAAAGACGGAATGCCCTACAATCTCGTCCCCCTCCCCTTCCCGGCGCCGATTTACGACGAAGACGGCCAACGACTCCCTGCAACCTATGCCAACTATCTTGTTACGCAGAGAAACCTCTTCGTCCCCACCTACGGCCAACCTGCCGCCGACCTCCAGGCTCTCGAAACCATAGGGAAAGTCTTCCCGAATCATATAATCCAAGGCGTCGACTGCCGCGTCCTCATCAAGCAGCACGGCTCCCTGCATTGCTCCACAATGCAGCTTTACTGCTGATCCCCCCGTCGGCTCATCTTCCGTCTTCTCGCCCTATAAGTTTGGTGATTACCGGATTATTTAGTATTTTTGAAAAAATTATGAAGAAATCATTGAAAGCAGGGATAGTACAGCATTTTTATGCCGACGACGTGGAGGTGAACCGCCAGCGAAATCTTGCGGCCATTCGCTCGCTCGCCGGTGATGGAGCCGACATCGTGGTCCTCTCGGAACTTCACGACAGTCTATATTTCTGCCAGGAAGAGAACGTAGACAACTTTGCGTTGGCGCGTGAGCTCCCCGGCGATTTCACCGACTTTTACGGCGAAGCTGCCCGCGACTCCGAGGTGGTGATCGTGGCCAGCACATTCGAGCGACGCGCTCCCGGTCTTTACCACAACACCGCCGTCGTTTTCGAGAAAGACGGCTCTGTTGCAGGGATGTATCGCAAGATGCATATCCCCGACGACCCCGGGTTCTACGAGAAATTCTACTTCACTCCCGGCGACCTCGGCTTCACCCCCATCGAGACATCGGTAGGGAAAATCGGAGTGTTGGTATGCTGGGACCAATGGTTCCCCGAGGCGGCGAGGCTAATGACTCTGCGCGGGGCCGACTTCCTGGTGTATCCCACAGCAATCGGCTGGAACCCTGAAGACACCGACGACGAGAAAAACCGCCAGCGCGATGCGTGGATCACTATTCAGCGTTCCCACGCCGTGGCCAACGGTCTGCCGGTGGTGAGCGTCAACCGAGTGGGCTTTGAGGAAGACCCCTCGAAGCAGACGGCCGGCATCGAGTTCTGGGGCAGTAGTTTTGTAGCGGGTCCCCAGGGTGAGGTGCTCGCAATGTGCCCCTCCGACAAAGCTGCCGAAAAGATTGTGGAGATCGACCTGGAGCGCTCTGAAAACGTGCGCTGCTGGTGGCCCTTCCTGCGCGACAGGCGCATAGACGATTACCATGGGCTCACCCGCCGATTCCTCGACTGACCTTTGGCATAAGTTTTGCCCCTGAAATCCTTGGAACCATCATTCCCCAATCACCTTAAATATCTAAAGAACTCAAAATCTCAAAACTCAAGATGAAATATAGACTTCTAACTCTTCTTGCCGTAGCCCTTGCAATTCCTGCAGCTTGGGCCCAGACATCTCTCCCCGCAGAGATCAAAGACGGCAACATCCTCCATTGCTTCGACTGGAAGCTCACCGACATACGCAAAGAGCTCCCCAACATCGCCGAGGCCGGGTTCGTGGCCGTGCAGACATCTCCGATGCAGCGCAACGTGTCGAGCGGGTGGAACTGGAGCGAGGCATACCGCCCTGCTGACTTCGCTTTCTCTCCAAGCGGTCTCGGAACGAAAAACGACCTCATCAACCTTTGCACCGAAGCTGAAAAATACGGCATCCAGGTGATTGTAGACGTAGTCTTCAACCACGTCGACTCCGGCTCTTATCATGTGGCTTGGTGGGACAACAGCGGCCGTCTTCGCTCCACAACCAACTTCTGCAACTACAACGACCGCTACAGCGTCACCCACGACCGCATGGTAAACTGCCCTGAGGTCAACACCGAGCATGCCGAGGTGATCAGTCGCGCCAAGTCTTATATAGAAGAGCTCAAGGAGTGTGGCGTGAAGGGTATCCGCTTCGACGGCGCCAAGCATATCGGCCTCCCCTCTGAAGGGAGCGATTTCTGGAAAGTCGTGACTTCCGTGCCCGACATGTTCTATTACGGTGAGCTCCTCGACAATCCCGGCGGCAGCAACTACAACGGCCTGATGGTGGAGTACACCGATTACATGTACGTTACCGACAACGGCTACAGCGACAAGGCCCGTCGCGGAGCCGGCGTCCCCACTTCCGAATACGGCTGGGCCACTTCCGTGCTCGACCCCGAGAAGTGTGTCTACTGGGGTGAAAGCCACGACACCTACTCCAATGCGTCAGGCGCATCCAAAAACACCAGCCAGGGTGTGATCGACCGCGCTTATGCCATCGTGGCGTGCCGTCAGAAGGGGGTTGCCCTCTATTTCTCACGTCCGTCAAAGACCGCTTACGGCGACATCAAGATCGGCCAGAAAGGGAGCACCCACTTCATCGATGCCGAAGTGGCCGAGGTGAATAAATTCAAAAATGAGATGGTAGGGAAGGAAGCCGCCTTCACTCAAAACGGCAACGAGGCCGTGGTTACCCGCAAAGACGGCGGCGCGGTTGTGGTAAAGAAAACCGGTGCCGGCTCGATCAACATCGACAACGCCAAATCCTACTGCCCCGAAGGCGTCTATTACGACCGCATTTCCGGCAATCCATTTACCGTGACTTCTTCCAAAATCACCGGTACCACCGGCTCCACGGGTATCGCCGTCTTGTATGGCGACTATGACCCCTCCGGAGTGGAAGGTATCTTCGACGATTATGAGGAGAGCGGTGAGCCCGTATGGTATTCTATCCAGGGTGTCCAGGTGGATTCTCCCACTCAGCCCGGCATCTATATCTATCGTTACGCCGACGGAAAATCCGGAAAAGTTGTGATTAGATAAAATTTTTTAAACCTTATATCAGATTGGCGGAAAGCATCTTACGAGAGTTTTCCGCCAATTTTTACATTTATTAACAACTTTTTTTCATCATCTCGGAACAATTTAAAAAAAGGTAATGTTATATAAGCAAACAACCTCAATAATAAACCACAATAAGATGAACGCAAACACCAATTTTCAGGAGAGATTAATAGGGCTTCAGAGCAACCTTCTCAGCTTTGCCTACCAACTCACAGCAAACCGCGAACAGGCCGAAGACCTTCTCCAGGAAACCACTCTCAAGGCTCTCGACAATGAAGCAAAATACGTTGACAACGTAAACTTCAAAGGATGGATCTTCACCATCATGAGAAACATCTTCATCAACAACTATCGTCAGCAGGTGCGCCAGGCCACGGTGGTTGACAAGTCGGAAGACCTCTATCACATCAACATATCTCAAGATTCAGGATTCACTTCTCCCGAAGGTTCCTACGCCGTTAAAGAGATCACCAAGGCGCTCGCCGAATTTACCGATGAATATCGCGTGCCTTTCAACATGTATGTTGCAGGCTACAAATACAACGAGATCGCCGATAAGCTCGGCCTCCCCCTTGGAACAATCAAGAGCCGCATCTTCTTCGCCCGCAAGCGCCTTCGCGCTCAGCTCGGAGACTATCGCTAAGCATTCCAAAGCAGGATTTCACACTACTGCTTTTATGATACCCCGGTTTTCCCGGCACCCTCTCTTCCTCCCATGTATTGTTAAGTTCATCTTATCAACATATCAGACAGTTAATCAATTTTATCTGGTAAAAGTTGGCTCGAGACGAGTCAACTTTTTTCTTTCCCCTATCCCCGCCGAACTCTTTGAAAATCATTTGAATCCCTTAATTTGCAAATCCCGCTAATTTTAACTAATTTTGCACATTAAAATACTGATAAAATCTTTATAAAATGGAAATAGAAGGAATGATGATTCGGGACCTCGGTCCTACCGATGGCGTTTCTAAAGCCGGCAACCCTTGGAAAAAGCATGAATGGGTGCTCGAGACTTTCGGCCAATACCCTCGTAAAGTGAAAATTACCGTTTTTGGAGAAAGGACAAATACCATCAAGTTCGAGCTCGGAAAATGCTATGCAGTTATGGTTGACGTAGAAAGCCGCGAGGTTAACGAGCGTTGGTACACCGATCTTACTGCCTATAATTTCCGTGAAATTCAGGCTCCGCAGGCAGCCCCCACTACCCCGCAGTTTCAGCAGGCCCCTGTAAATCCGTTCCAAAACCAGCAGCCGGCCGCCCCCCAGCCTGAAAAGGCCAACCCCTTCGCCGGCGATGCTGCCGCTGCTTTCGAGCCCACAGACTCTCAAGAAGACCTCCCCTTCTAAATGACTGCCGATTCGAATAATCTTTTGCATTCCGTCGGCCTCTTGGCTGAGTGCAGCTGGGAGGTCTGCAATAAGATTGGCGGCATCTACACAGTGCTCGCCACGAAAGCCTCTCAGCTTAAGGAGACTTTCGGCGACCGCCTTGTGTTCATAGGTCCCGACCTCGGCCAGGGCATCAACGGGGGCGACAAATCTTTCAAGGAGAGGAAATCTATTCTCAACCGCTTCGGCCTCAACACCTTGCCTTTCGGCATACGTGTGCGCACAGGCCGTTGGGATATCCCCGGCAACCCCGCGGTGATTCTCGTGGACTTCCGCCCGGTGTTCCCCCATCTCAACGGCATCTACGGCGAAATGTGGTCAACCTACGGCGTCGATTCCCTCCACGCCTATGGCGATTACGACGAATCTTGTGCCTTCGCAGTGGCTGCGGCCATCGTGATGGAGCATCTCATCTCCCATCTGAAGGAGGACGCGTCCCGATGCATTGCCCATTTCAACGAGTGGACCACGGGTATGGGGCTCCTCTATCTGCAGAAAAACGTGCCCGAGGCTGCCACAGTCTTCACTACTCACGCCACCACCATCGGCCGGAGCATCTGCGGCAACGGGAAACCTCTCTACGAATATTTCACCGCCTACAACGGCGACCAGATGGCCGCAGAGCTCAACGTTCAGTCGAAACATTCGCTCGAGAAAGCCGCTGCCCATAACGCCGACTGCTTCACCACCGTGAGCGGCGTCACCGCCCGCGAGTGCGAACAGCTCCTCGGAAGATTGCCCGACGTGGTTACCCCCAACGGCTTTGAGCCTTCTTTCCTCCCCGATTCGGAGAAATGGGAACGCCTCAGAAGGAAAGGGCGCAAAAAGCTCTTGCAGATCGCCTCGCTCCTCTGGGACCGCCAGCTCTCCGACGACACGTTCATCATAGCCACTTCCGGCAGAAACGAATTCCGCAACAAAGGTATCGACCTCTATCTCGAGTCGATGGCGCGCCTCGCCGAGAAGATGACATCCGCCGACAGGAAGGCCGTGGCATTCGTGCTCGTCCCGGCTTGGGTGAAGGCCCCATCGCAGGATGTAATAACAGGGATGGATTTCAAGGGGTGGATAAAGCCCGAGCCCGATTATCTCACTCATCGCCTGCACAACGAAGACGTCGACTCGATCGCTGTCGGAATCAGGCGCCTGCAGGAAGAAATGAAGAATTTCGGAACCGACGGAAATCTGAAATTCGTCTTCATCCCGTCATATCTCAATTGCCGCGACGGGATCATCAACATTGACTATTACGACCTCCTTCCGGCGCTCGACCTCACGGTCTTCGCCTCATATTACGAGCCTTGGGGCTACACCCCGCTCGAGAGTATCGCCTTCGGCGTGCCCACCGTCACCACCGACAAAGCCGGTTTCGGCGACTGGGCCGAAGCGAAGGGGTGCGACGACCTGGCCTCTCACGGCGTGGCCGTCGTAAACCGCACCGACTCCAACTTCCGGCAAAACACCGACGAGATAGCCGACTTGGCGCTCTGCTACATGCGTTTCCCGACAGAAACTGTGGAAGAGGCCCGCTCAGCTGCTCGTTCCACTTCCGAAAAGGCCCTCTGGAAGGAGTTTATACGCTTCTATCACGAAGCTTTCAACGTGGCTTTCAAAAATTCTCAAAATAGATTTCTTAAAAAATAAATTATTTTACCGATGAAACTTCAGGTCAGCAATTCCAATCAACCTCAATGGAACTATATAACCGTAAGCAACACTCTTCCCGAGCAGCTCAAGCCCCTCGAGGAGATGAGCAAAAACCTCTGGTGGGTATGGTTTAGCGAGGGAAAATCTCTCTTCCGCGACTTAGATCACGACTTATGGCGCCAGACGGGCGAAAACCCCGTGATGGTTCTTCAGAAACTCAGCTACGAGCGTTATGAGGAGATCATGCAGGACAAGGCCATGATGAAGAGGATTCAAGACGTATATGCCCTCTTCAAGGATTACATGAAGCGCCCGATGCGCAACGATCTCCCCTCGGTGGCCTATTTCTCGATGGAATACGGTCTCTGCAACTGCCTCAAGATCTACTCGGGCGGCCTCGGTGTGCTCGCTGGCGACTATATCAAGCAGGCTTCCGACAGCCGCATCAACATGGTGGCCGTAGGCTTCCTTTACAGATACGGGTATTTCACCCAGAGCCTCTCAATCGACGGCCAGCAGGTGGCCAACTATGAGGCTCAAAACTTCGACCAGCTCCCCATCGAGCCCGTTTTGGGCGACGACGGCCAGCCCATGATTCTCGAAGTGCCTTATCCCGGCCGTATCGTCTACAGCCACGTCTGGAGAGTGAACGTAGGGCAGATGAAACTCTACCTGCTCGACACCGACCTTGACATGAACTCCGAATACGACCGCCAGATCACACATCAGCTTTATGGCGGCGACTGGGAAAACCGTCTGAAGCAGGAATACCTCCTCGGCATCGGCGGCATCATCATGCTCGAGAAGCTCGGCATCAAGACCGACATCTATCATGCCAACGAAGGCCACGCAGCTCTGATGAATCTGCAGCGTCTGGCTGACTATGTGCAGAAAGAGCACCTTCCTTTCAACGTGGCGCTCGAGGTGGTCAGAGCCTCTTCGCTCTATACCGTCCACACTCCGGTGCCCGCTGGCCACGACTACTTCGAGGAGCACCTCTTCGGAAAATATCTCGGCGAATATCCCGCGCGCCTCGGCATCTCCTGGAACGACCTCATCAACATGGGCCGCGAAAATCCCGACACCAACGAGCGTTTCTCGATGAGCGTCTTCGCGCTCAACACCTGCCAGGAAGCCAACGGCGTTAGCTGGCTCCACGGCGAGGTTTCTAAGAAAATGTTTGCCGGCATCT
>JAFLTX010000031.1 GCA_022509145.1 Muribaculaceae bacterium
GGAGAAAAACGAGAAAACAGTACTTTTTCAGTGCCTTCCCCGTGGTCGGCCCACCACCCCCGAAAAGGCCGCGGAAAAAACAATTAAAGGTTTGTCTCCGGGTCCAATCCCAGGCCCGCTGAAGCGCGAAGCGCTTCCACCGGCGAAGCCGGCCTCAAAAATGCAAAAAGAGAGTGCGCCATCGGCGCACCCTCTCTTCTTTTATCCTTATCTGTTTATTAGATAATGCCTTGGGCCATCATTGCATCAGCCACTTTCAGGAAGCCGGCGATGTTGGCGCCCTTCATGTAGTTGATGTAACCGTTGTCCTGCTTGCCGTAGCGCACGCAGTTCTCGTGGATGTCGTGCATGATCACGTGCAGCTTTTCGTCTACCTCTTCAGCGCTCCACTGGAGGTGTTCGGCATCCTGGCTCATTTCGAGACCGCTCACTGCCACACCACCTGCGTTCACTGCCTTACCCGGAGCATACGGAGTGCCGTTGGCGATGAATGCGTCGATTGCTTCGGCTGTACAACCCATATTCGAAACCTCGGCTACCATGAGCACGTTGTTTTCGATAAGCATCTTGGCGTCTGCTTCGTTAAGCTCGTTCTGAGTAGCGCAAGGAAGGGCGATGTCTACCTTCTGGCACCAGGGCTTCTTGCCGGCGTAGAAAGTCGAGCCGGGGAACTTGTCGGCGTACGGAGCAACGATGTCGTTGCCGCTTGCGCGAAGTTCGAGCATATAGTCGATCTTTTCAGCGTTCAGACCTTCGGGATCGTAGATATATCCGTCAGGACCTGAAATAGTTACAACCTTACCGCCGAGTTCTGTAGCCTTCATGGCTGCACCCCATGCCACGTTGCCGAAGCCGGAGATAGCGATGGTCTTACCTACGATGCTGGTGTTGAGGTCTTTCATCATATCTTCTACAAAGTAGAGAGCGCCGAAACCGGTAGCTTCCGGACGGATGCGGCTGCCGCCGAACGAAAGACCTTTGCCTGTGAATGTACCTGTGTTTTCACGGGCCAGTTTCTTATACATACCGTACATGTAACCTACTTCGCGGCCACCTACGCCGATGTCGCCTGCGGGAACGTCGCGGTCGGGACCGAGGTTGCGCCAGAGTTCAAGGATGAAAGCCTGGCAGAAGCGCATGATCTCTGCGTCGCTCTTGCCGCGCGGGCTGAAGTCTGAACCTCCCTTGGCGCCACCCATCGGAAGAGTGGTGAGGGCGTTTTTGAATGTCTGCTCGAAGCCTAAGAACTTAAGGATCGAGAGGTTTACGGAAGCGTGGAACCTGATGCCGCCTTTGTACGGGCCAATGGCATTGTTAAACTGTACGCGATAACCGATATTGTTCTGAACTTCACCCTTATCGTCTACCCAAGTCACTCTGAATGTGAAGATTCTGTCGGGTTCGCACATGCGTTCGATGATGCGGGCTTTCTCAAATTCGGGATGCTGCTCATACACATCTTTCACCGAAAGAAGCACTTCCTTCACTGCCTGAAGAAATTCTTTTTCACCCGGGTGTTTGGCCTCGAGATTGGCCATCAGTTCATTAATGTTCATGTCGTTAAATGATTTAGATTTATAGGTTATTTTAAGTTTTTCGTGTTATCGGTCGTTGAGTTGTACCTTTTATTTTTCCAACTCAATTTCTTGGAGCAAAATTAAGTTTTTTATTATTACCTACCAAAGATTTATCCAACTTTTTTTCTTCTTTTCTCACTATCTTCTCCGCGGGCCTATTCGGCGATCACTCTTTTCACCTCATCCACCCCGTCGATCGACGAGATACTGCGGATTATCTGCTTGAGTTCCATGGCGGAATGCACCCGGAAACGAATGCTGCAGACAACGATTCCGCGGTTGGACTGCGTGTTGAACGACTCCATCGACAGCTGAAGCTTGTTGGTGATGCAGTCGGCAAGGTCTATCAGCAGGTGGTGACGGTCTACCGCTCTCACCATAAGCTCTACGGGATATAGCGTATCGTCGGCGGGGAAAGTTACGTCAACCACATCGTCGCCATACGACGACGCCAGGCTTATCGCCCTCTGGCAGTCGCGCTTATGCAGCATCACTTTTCCTCCCGGCTGCTTCGACTTTATTCCCACGATCTCTTCGCCCGGTATCGGGTGGCACTCCTTGCAAAGATTGTACGGACGCTCGGGCAACGCCTCAAGGTAACGGCGCACGGCCTTCCTGGCTTTGAACGTATGCAGGAACGGATTCCAATCGAAGTCGGGATGCACCTCCTCGTCGGTGTAAATCTCCACCACATCGCCGCGTCTCAGCGTCGTGGTGATAGGGTCGAGACGCCCGTTGATGCGGGCATACTTCGCGTGGTTTCCCAGAGTGGTGTGCACTTCATAAGCGAAGTCGAGAGCGGTGGAATTCTGCGGAAGGATCACCTTCTCTCCCTTCGGCGTAAACACCTGGATATCATCATTGTAGAACGCCTTGGTCACGTCCTCCATATATTTGGCGTCTTTCTTCGGATTCTTGATGGTGTCTACCAGCAGTTTTCTGAATTTCTCTATCCAGCTCCTGATGTTCTCAACGTTTTTCTCATCCAGATAACCGATCTGCGAACGCCGGGCCATCGACTCGCTGCTTATATGCACTTCCTGCCATCGCCCGAAGTCGGGAAGCAGCTTCACGTGCAGGCTCTGATACCCGTTCTCTTTCGGTGAGTCTATGTAGTTGCTTATGCTGCCGTGTTTCTCCTTAAACCTATTGGTGAGGATGCAATACACCCTGAGCGCCATCTCTTTCTCGCTCAAATCTGTCTCGGAATCATCAAATACCACTTCGATGTAATGCCTGTATTTCAGATGGTTGAAGTCGTCGCCATACTTCTTCATCTTTCTCCAGAGGCTGAAGGGGCGCCGGTAGTCCACCGTTACGCGGGCCTTGATGCCGGCTTCCTCGAGCACTTCCTGCAACTGATTGCGAAAAGTGTTGAGTTTATCTCTGTTACGCTCCACATGGGCAGCTATCTGCATCGAAATCTCCTCGTATTCATCCGGGCAGCGGAAACGGAACGAAAGATTCTCAAGCTCGGTCTTTATGTTGTATAGGCCCAGACGATTGGCCAGCGGAGCGTAGAAGTAGTCGGTCTCCCCGGCTATCTTTATCTGCTTCTCGGCCTTCATCGAGGTCAGGGTGCGCATGTTGTGCAGGCGGTCTGCCAGCTTCACCAGGATTGCCCTCGTGTCGTAGAGCAGGGAGTCGAGGAGCTGCTTGTAGTTGTCGAGCTGCTTCGAAAACTCATATACTTTCGAGGCTTTTTTCGTCACTACCCTGACCAGCATCGCAACATCGCTCCCAAACCGCTTCTTTATGTCGTCGAGCGAATAGTCGGTGTCTTCCACCACGTCGTGCAGGAAACACGCCATCACCGTGTTGGGGTCGAGCATAAGCTCCTCGGCCGCAACCTGGGCCACGGCAATCGGGTGAAGGATATACGGCTCGCCGCTCTTCCGCTTCTGGGGAGCGTGGGCTTCCTTGGCCAGTTCAAACGCGGCCTTCAACCGCTCCATATCCTCGGCCGATGTTCGGGGCTCCATGGTGTCGAACACTCGCTGCGCCCTGTCGTTTATTATCCTTTCGTAATCTTTCGTTTCGTTGTTCATCAACTCTTGTCTCCTATATTGTATTTCTCTATTGAGTATTTTCGAGTGTCTCAACCGAGCATGGCCGCCACACGCTTGGTGGCGTCGATAAAGGCGTCGACTTCCTCTTTGGTGTTGTAGCATGCCAGGCCGGCTCTTACTGTCCCGGGGATTCCCAGCCTGTTCATCAGCGGCTCGGCGCAGTGATGCCCCGTGCGCACGGCTATTCCCAACCCGTCGAGCAGCATCCCCACGTCATACGGATGCGAGTCGCCTACCAAAAATGAGATGATGGCGCTCTTCTTCGGAGCCAGGCCGAAGATTCGCATTCCGGGCACTTCGCCGAGAAGTCTCTCCTGGCAATATTTCATCAGCTCAAGTTCGTGCGTGGCCGACTCCTTGTAAAAGTCGGCTTCCACAAACTCCACGGCATACTTGTAAGCGGCCAAATCCACAAAGTTGGGCGTTCCGGCCTCAAACTTAAACGGTAATTCGGCAAATGTCGTGCCCGAGAAGCTTACGTTCTTTATCATCTCGCCTCCGCCCTGATACGGCGGCATCTTCTCGAGTATCTCCTCCCTTCCGTAGAGCACCCCCACCCCAGTGGGCCCATACATCTTATGAGCCGAAAAAGCGTAGAAATCACACCCTATCTCCTGCACGTCTACCGGCACGTGTCCGGGTCCCTGCGCTCCGTCTATAAGTGTGTAAGCTCCGTGCTCCTTCGCTATTTCCACCATCTCCTTGACGGGATTGACCGTGCCCAAAACGTTGCTTACGTGGCAGAAGGCTGCAAGCGCCGTTTTCTCATTGAAAAGGCTCTTGTATTGCTCCAAATCCAGCTCACCTACATCGTTGATATCCACAACTCTGATCGTCAGATCTTTGCGCGATTGCAACAGTTGCCAGGGCACAATGTTGGCGTGATGCTCCATCACGGTCAGTATTATCTCCGACCCGCCTGGTATCAACTCTCCCAACGAGCTCGCAACCAGATTGATAGATTCGGTGGCTCCCGAAGTGAAGATTATCTCCTGGGTGCTTCGAGCATTGATGAATCTGCGGATGCTCTCGCGCGTGGACTCCTGTCGGGCCGTGGCTTCTTGTGACAGCGTGTGCACTCCGCGGTGCACATTCGCCTTGCTGTGGTAATAGCTGTCTTCAATCGCCTCCACCACCACTCGCGGAGTCTGCGTTGTGGCGGTATTGTCAAGGTATATCAACGGCCGGCCGTTTTCGCTCACGGCCTCCAGCGACGGAAACATCCCTCTTATCTTCTCTACATCATACATCTCTTTCCGACTCCTTCTCTCTTTATCGTCTTTCCTTCCTCTTTATATTTCAGCAGGTAATTTCCTAAATCTCAAAGATTTCTCTTTTTATTATATCATGATTACCCGCAAATGTCGCAATTTCCGCACGAAGCGTTCTCTCCGCTCAAACGGCGGTCTACGAGAGCTCTCATCCGCTCATAAAGCGGCTTCAACTCTATCTTCTCGAGCACCTCTGCCATAAACGCCTGCTTCAGAAGCAGTTTGGCCTCAGGCTCCCAGATTCCTCTCGAGCGCATATAGAAGAGCTGCATAGCGTCAAGTTGCCCCGTGGCCGACCCGTGCGAACATTTCACGTCGTCGTTGTAGATCTCAAGCTGTGGCTTCGAATAAATCCGTGCCTTTGCCGATCCCACCAGGTTCCGGTTGCTTTGATAAGCCTCCGTTCCGTGAGCGCCTGGCGCCACATATATTTTCCCGGCAAACCCGGCTCGCGCCTCGTCGTCGGCGATATATTTAAACAGTTCTTCGGTGTGGCACGCCGGCGAAGCGTGATTGATAAATGAGTAATTGTCAAGCATTTGCTTGCCCGTCTCGATTCCCAATCCTACAAGATCGAGCCTCGAGTGCTCGCCGGCAAATGTGCAATAATACTCGTTGCGCGTCATCCCGTTGCTCAATGTAAGCGCGCCGATCCGCACTTCGCTCCCCTCTTCCTGACTGAGATAGAGCGCCGACATCCTGCGCGTCATCGCGGTCGACTCCTCCACTTCATACAGTTCCAGCCGGCTGTTTCTCCCGGCGTAAATCTCCGTTACTCCCACGCTCGCAAGCTCCGTCTCCTTCTCCAGAGTGTGGTCGCAACTCACAATCTTAAGGCTCGCGTCTTCCTCCAGAATGATGAGCATCCTGCGGGCAGCCATCAGCGGCATCGTGTGGAAGAGCATATTCACAAACTGAATCGGCATCTCGCACTTCACACCCTTCCTGACGCGAAGATAAATACCGTCTTGCACCAGCATCGTATTCAGAGCCACAATCGGATTCCCCAAAGACGCAAGCTTTCCGTATCGTTCCGAAATCTCCTCTTTCTCATCTTCAAGCGCAGAGATGGGCCCAATCACCACTCCCTCGGGGAGCTGCTTGCGGGCATCCCGACGTTCTCCAAGCCGGTCGTTGAATTGAAAAAACAGCGATGAGCCGAGCCCCGGAATGCTGCACCGGAATCCCTCCGACGGATTGAAATCCAGCGGAATCCGAGCTATGTTGAGTCCGTAGTCGGGCGAAAGCATCGCCGGCAGGTCGGTCACCTCGTAGTTCTCGCTCCCTTTCTTCGGCAACCCGATCTCCTCGAGCACCTTGAAGGCCTCTTCGCGCAGCCCGTTCATCAAATTGGGCGACTTGCTGCAAATCAGCTCTTTATGCTCGCGGTAGAGGTTGAGATATTGTTTCAAGGAATCTTCCATTTCTCTTCTCAGTTTATTCCCCAACCTCTTCTTTGATCCAGTCATATCCGCGTTCCTCGAGTTCCAGAGCCAGCTCGGGGCCTCCCGTCTTCACGATTCGACCTTTGTAGAGGATATGCACTATGTCGGGCTTGATATAATCCAACAGCCTCTGATAGTGGGTGATAACTATGGTGGCGTTGTTGGCGGTCTTCAGTTTGTTCACCCCCTCGGCCACGATGCGCAGGGCGTCGATGTCCAGGCCCGAGTCGGTTTCGTCGAGTATCGCAAGACGAGGCTCGAGCACAGCCATCTGGAATATCTCGTTGCGCTTCTTCTCGCCCCCCGAAAAACCTTCGTTTACCGAGCGCGAAGCCAGCTTGTTGTCAAGCTCCACAATCTCCCTCTTCTCACGCATCAGCTTAAGAAACTCCGAGGCGCTCATCGGCGGCTCGCCCAGAAACTCCCTCTTGGCGTTGACGGCCGCGCGCATGAAGTTTACCATCGAGACACCCGGAATCTCCACCGGATACTGGAACCCCAGGAAGAGCCCCTCGTGGCTGCGAGTCTCCGGGAGCATCTCGAGCATATCTTTCCCCATGAATTCCACGCTCCCGCCCGTCACTTCATAAGCCGGGTTGCCGGCCAATACCATCGAAAGGGTTGATTTCCCCGAGCCGTTCGGGCCCATAATGGCGTGCACTTCGCCGGCGTTTACCTCAAGAGAGAGCCCTTTCAGGATCTCTTTGCCGGCTATCGAAGCGTGTAAATCTTTTACTTTAAGCATTTTTATGATTTTTTAGGAAATTTTTTTCGCATCTTCAAGCTGCTGCATATACCCTACCTCCTCCGCGCCCGGAAACCCCAATATGGCAGGAGCTATCTTGGTGACACCCTCCACCAGGTTCCCGTCGTGCTGCCGCGACGACTGCGTGATGCTGCTACGCGGCGCCATATCGGCTATAAGGTTGTACAGCAACGATACCAGAAGCAGAAAAAGGAACCCTCGGAACAAGGCGCCTCCCATAGAATTCAGTATCCCGAGGCTGAACGCCTTCGAGAGCATCGCCAACGGCAACGTTATCAGAAACATCACGCCTCCCGAAACCACGAAAAGCAATCCCGAAGTAAGCGTCTGCACCACAAACGGCCGCTTGAATCCCGCCACGAATTCCGGCACGAATTCCTCCACATACGGGAGGCATCCGGGCGAAAATATGCGCGAGATCACGATGCCGAACGCCACCGACACCACCATCCCCAGCTGCCTCATAAACCCTTTGTGATAACCGGTTATCACGCTCCAGACCACTACGATGATGATGATTATGTGGTATAATCCGTTAAGCATCCCTTTTCCACATTATTACTGCAAAATTAGCTTAATCCGCTGAAACTGCCAAGAAAAACCCTCCTATTTTATTAGAAAAAAGGCACGCTTATTGCTATTATTTATTCGCTTTGCAGTTTTTTGTTGCCGATTTCTACATTTGAGCCTCCTCCCGGCTTATTTCAAGGCAACCTCTCATTGAATGAGAAACGTAAAATATTTATTGCTGCATTTCGTTATTTTATTGAGTGAAAATGTTTAGATTTTGCATAAAATATATAGTGGCGGCAATGGCTTTGCTATCGGCTGCCTCCTCGGGTTTTGACGCCTTCGCCCTTCCTGTTTCCCATTATGCCGGCAGTTCCGCGCTGGCCGACGGCAAATGGGTCAAGGTGAAAGTCACAACCCCGGGGATGCAGTTCATCAGCAACGCCGAGCTGCGCACAATGGGGTTTGAAGACCCCGCCGCTGTCAATGTCTACGGTTTTGGCGGCAGAATGATTCCTGAAATCCTCTCCGAATCTCTTCCCGACGACCTCCCCCTTCTACCTTGCGTGAGAACGACGGCCGGAATCCTATTCTTCGGAGTGGACCATATCGACTGGAACGGTGCCACGGGCGACAACTTCTTCACCCACACCATGCAGCCTTACGCCGAGGAGAGCTTCTATTTCCTCAGCGACATCCCCGCCACGGCCCAACAGATGGCCAAGACCGACCTCTCGGGCGCTTCGTCGCTCCCCATGCTCGACACTTTCATCGAGCGTATCGTGCATGAGCAGGACATCTTCGCCCCCGACGTCACCGGCCGAAACCTCCTGGGTGAAGACCTACGCAGCCCCACTCAGCTCAACTTCCCCCTCCCGGCCAACGCCAACGGAACGGCATCCGTGCGCCTCTGCGTGGCAAGCAACGTCTCGGGCGCCAACGGCTCAGTAAGAGTGGCCAGCAGCAACGCCAAACTCTCGCAAAACACCTTCACTGTCAACGCATTGAACAACACCGAGCAGTTCATGCGTACCAATACGTTTTCACTCATCGCCTCCGGTGTGGGCAACTCGCTCAATCTCAACCTCTCTTTCTCCTCTTCAGGCGTAATCAATATGATTCGCTTGGATTATGCCGAGCTGGAATACGAGCGCGACCTCATCGTCAACCAGGGAGGCCAGCTCTATTTCTACTTCAACGAGACGTCAACTATGGGCGCGACTCTCAAAGGAGTCTCGGCCGACACCCGAATCTGGGACGTCACCGTGCCCTGGCAGCCGAAAGAGGTCAAGTTCGACTTCGCCTCCGGTGCGGCCACTTTCCGCGTAGACGCCGGTCTGCGTGAATTCGTGGCTTTCGACCCCTCCAAGGTCATCCTCAAGCCGGAAGCCGCAGGACCCGTTGCCAACCAGGACATCCACGCTATGGAGTCGCCCGATATGCTCATCATCACTCCGGCTGAATATATCTCAGCAGCCCAGAAGGTTGCCTCCCTCCACGAAAAGCATGACGGCCTTACCGTCCATATCCTCACTCCGGAGCAGATCTACAATGAATTCTCGAGCGGCACCGCCGACGTTAGTGCCTTCCGCAAGTTGCTGAAAATGTGGTACGACCGCGACTTGGCCGATGGAAAGCAGAAAATCAGGTATTGCCTCATTTTCTCCCGTCCGACCTACGACAACAAGATGGCCACCGCGACGGTGAAAAACGCCGGCTACCCCCGCGTGCCCATCTGGCAGTCGCCCGTCGGATTCACCGAAAACTCCTCCTACTCCACCGACGACTACATCGGTATGCTCGACGACCAGGATGCCGTCCTCAACATGGGCACGGCCAAGATCCATGTGGCCGTGGGGCGTTTCCCTGTCAGGAATCTCGAGGAAGCCAACGACGCCGCCGAAAAGCTCATCAACTACGTCACCAACCCCGAACAAGGCTCGTGGCGCAACAACGTGATGCTCGTGGCCGACGACCAGGATTCCGGCGCCCACCTCGATCAGACCGAAAGAACTTACAACAGCCTTGTCAACTCGGCCAAAGGTGCTCATTATCAGTATGAACGCCTCTACCTCGACAACTTCGAGTATAAGCTCACCAGCACAGGGTATGAATATCCCGACGCCAAGAAGCGCCTCCTCTCCAAGTTTGACGAAGGCCAGGCTCTCATCACTTATATCGGCCACGCCAACACCGTGGCATGGTCGCACGAAAAGCTCCTCACCTGGGGCGACATCACCAATTTCACCAACACCCGACTCCCCGTGCTCTACGCCGCCACCTGTGAGTTCGCGCGCTGGGATGCCGACGAATACAGCGGGGCCGAGGTGATGTGGTCGTTCCCGAAAACGGGTGTCATCGCAATGATCTGCCCGAGCCGCGCCGTCTACATCAGTATGAACGGAAATATCTCGTCGCAGTTCGGCCTCAACGCCCTGAAGCGAAATCCCGACGGCTCCCCCACCACTCTTGGCGACGCTTACATCAACGCCAAAAACGGTGTGCAGGGCACCGACGACAACAAGCTGAGATACTGTCTCTTGGGCGACCCGGCCATGAAGATGCCGGTCTTCTCCTACGACGTTGAGGTAACATCTATCTACGATGCCGACGTTACCGACGATGACGCCGAGTTACCCACCATCGAGGCCCGCTCCAACCCCGTAGTGAAGGGCATCGTGAAAGATTTCAACGGCGAGAAGGCTGCCGACTTCAACGGCCACGTTTATCTCAAGCTATATGACGCCGAAAAGGTGGTCGAGACTCTCGGCAACGGCGAAAACGGCGTCGTTTCGATCTACAACGACCGCAAGTCGAAACTCTACGAAGGCGTGGCAAAGGTGGAAAACGGCGAGTGGGAAACCGTGATTTATATGCCAACCGAGATTGAAAACAATTTCACCACCGGACGAATGACCTTCTACGCTCTGGCCGACGACGGTCGCGAGGCAAACGGCGCAACCGAGAAATTCTATGTCTACGGCTTCGACGAGAACGCCGACGAGGACCTCGACGGACCCGACATCCTGAAATTCTTCATCAACCATGAGAGTTTCAAAGACGGCGACGTAACCTACAAGACGCCCGTGGTTTACGCCACTTTCTCCGACGACTCCGGCATCAACCTCTCGGAATCCGGAATCGGCCACACCGTGTCGCTGACCCTCGACAACTCCACCGTCTTCTCCGATGTAATGAGCTCTTATTCGCCCGACATCGAAGACAGCCGGAAAGGGAGCATCATCTACCAGCTCCCCGAAATCAAGGCCGGTAAACACTCCCTCACGATCGCTGTCTGGGACTGCGCCAACAACTCCTCTTACAAGACCATCAACTTCAACGTGGCTTCGGTTAAAGATCCTGACATCTACGACCTCTCCGCTGTGATCAACGCCGACAGAGGCTCAGTGGACTTCATCATCTCTTCCGACCGTCCGCTCGCGGCCCTCGGTTGCCTCGTTGAGATTTTCGACATCAACGGTGTGAGGGTATGGCATAATAAGACCGACGAACGCACCGACTCCAACAGCTCGCTGAAGATGTCGTGGAATTACACCGACCGTGCCGGCAGCCGTGTAGACAAAGGAATCTACATCTGTCGAGCCACAGTCACCACACCCGAAGGGAAATCGGCGCGCAAATCGAAGAAGATTGTAGTTTCGCAATAATCCAAACCACTGATTATGAAACTGATGACGGCTTATAAATCTTCCTCGGCGGCTCCTTCTGAAGAGAGCCTCAAGGTGATGGTATGGCCTGATTCAGCCGTAGTGAAAACCGGCAAACCTGTCTTTATCGACTTCGATATCTCCCCGCTCTTCGTGCCGGCCATCGGCGTGAAAATCAAGGCGGTCGGCAAGTCGGTGCAGCCGCGTTTCGCCGGAAAATATTTCTCGGAGGTTGCTCCGATGATCTATATATTGCAGGCCGATGTAGCCCAGCAGATCGCATCCGGCCTCGACCCCAAGGGCTGCGACATTGTGGCAGACTACTCCGTGATTGAAGGCGACCCCGTGGAAATCGGCGCCGACGCCCATTCTGTCGGATTCACTTTCAGCCATATAAAGACCGACGGAACCGAGAACTGTTACGATTTCTCCCTCTCCTTGAAAGAGCTGCACGACGCAATCTCCGTAGCTTCACGCCGCAATACCCTCAAGACCGGCGATTTTGTTGCGGTGCTCTCGCCTCTATGCTTCGAATCCGCCCGAAACAACGTCATAAAGGTTGTCTACGGCGACGATAATACGTTGATATCAAACATCTTGAAATGAATACTAAGATATTACGCAACATAACTTCCGCACTCAAGGCAGTCCTGCCGGCAATCCTGCTGGCGGCTTCTTTCTCATCGGCCGATGCCGCCGTGACGAAAGATTTCTTCGCATCTTCCTCTCCCCTCGCTTCAGGCAAATGGGTGAAGGTCGGTGTCGGCGAAACGGGTGTCTACGAAATCTCGTTCGACAAGCTTCGCGAAATGGGCTTCTCGAATCCCGAGTCAGTGGCTGTCTTCGGCAACGGCGGTAAGGCTCTCCCAGAATCTTTCGTCACCAACTCCGGGGCTCTCACCTTCAAGGATGAGCTGAAGCAGGTGCCCACCTTCATCGACGGCAACAAGCTCTTCTTCTACGGTTTGGGGCCGGAAGAGATCTCTTTTGTGGCATCCTCGGATTATTCCACGGGCGGATACTTCTCCCGCGACAGCCGCAATATCTACACTTTCAGAAGCTATTATTTCATCACCGACAGCAAGCCGGCGCTGCAGATGCAATCAGCCGGTTTCGATGCTGCATCCGCACCCACGCTCACCGACGGCCTCAGCTTCGTATACCACGAGCTCGACAGTGTGCAGAACAACACTCAGGCCGGCCAGCTTTTCTGGGGTGAACGGATGGGGAAACCCGGATTGTCGCGCCGCACTTGGCCTGTTTCCCTCCCGGGTGCCGTGTCAAAAAGCAACGGCGTGATGCAGTGCCATATGTATTTCGACGATAAGCTCGAATTCATCACTTCCACCATCTCTTTCGGTTTCGAAGGCTCGGGCAACACCGTCTCTTCCACCCGTTTCACTCTCACGAGCCCCGCTTTCTATCAGCCGTTCAAGACGCAGCTCGCCCAGATCACCATCCCGGGCACATCAGGCACTGTCTACACCGAGATGAAGGGTGATCTCGATATGGGAAGCTTCTCCAACCTCGACTTCTGGGTGGTTACCTACCCCTGCTCCACCGCAGGCCTCAACACTTCTTCCAACACGTTCACCCAGCAGCTGTTCGCCCTTCCCGGCGTGAAGGAAGGCGCTTCGGCTAAGTTCGGCCTCAACAACTCCTCCACGCTTGCGGCTTTCGACGTCACTGACCCGCATAACCCGAAAATCGTTCCCCTCTCCTCAGAGGGCGGCTCGCTGTATGCCGGAGTGTCAAACTCGGGCGCCACTCCACTCCTGGCCGTCTTCGACAAAGCCAAGACCCAAAACCAGATCGGCTGTTTTGGCGGCGAGGCTTTCTCAGTGGTCGAGAATCAGGACCTCAGAAAATACAAAGATACCGGCACAGATTTCATCATAATCTCCACTCCGAGATATCTCTCTTATGCCGAGGAGATCGCCGACCTTCATCGCACCCGTGACGGCATAGACGTCCTCGTGCTCACTCCGGAGCAGATCTACAACGATTTCTCCTCGGGGCGCCCCGACCCGATGGCGATACGCAGTTTTGCCAAGATGCTCTATTTCAGCGACAGAAAGCCCAAAAACATGCTCCTCGTCGGCCCCATCTTCGGCGACTTCCGTGGCCTAAACGGCGAGCACGACCCCTGGGAATCCCACATCGCTTTCCAGTCGCCGCAAGTTTCTGTGAAAAACGGCGCTTTCAACATCAACGACTTCTACGGAATGATGGACGACCTCTTCCGCACGGATTATTATGAAACCAATTCCGTGCAGATCGGCGTGGCCCTACTTCCGTTCCTCTCCGAGGCTGACGCTGCCATTACGGTGGAGAAGATCAAAAACTACATGGACCGCACCGACTGGGCCTATTATCTCAACCGCTATACGGCCGTAGGCGGTGTGGGCGACTCTCACACGCACGACTTCCAGGTGCGCGACATCAACGCGCATGTACGTCAGCTCGACAACAACGGCACCATCGTCACCCCTCTCTCTATCGATGCCTACGGCACTTCCGAGGCCTATAAGAAGTTCATTTCCAAGCTCAACGAAGGTTGCTCGATCTTCACTTATTTCGGCCACGGCGGTCCGTCGACTCTCGGCAAAGACAATCTTTTCTTCAACTCGAGCGATATCTCCAAGCTCCGCAACAAGGTTCTCCCCCTTGCAGGGTTCGGCGGTTGCCAGCTCACCAACACCGACCGCGGCTACCGCGGCCTCGGCGAGGAGATTGTCACGGCCACCCCTTATGGCGCAATCGGCTCGATTGTCAGCGCTCGCGAGACGTGGAGCGCCCAAAACGCCGAGTTTTTCAAGCAGTTCTTCATCAGCCTCTACCGCGAAGGCACGCGAGTTACCTCGCCCGTCCGCCAGAAACCGGCCACCATCGGTGAGGTCTACGCAGATGTGAAGAATTATTCTACCTACAACAACGAGCTGGCCTATCAGCTCATCTGCGACCCGGCTCTGGTCATCCCCGCAATCAACCGCGGCATCAATGCCGACGCGCTTCTCTCGTCAACAATCACTCCCGGCGAGGCTTTCACCGTCAGCGGTTATGTGAAGACGGTCGACGGCAAGAAGGATTCCGGCTACAACGGTCAGGTGGTGGTAAGGGTGATGGAGCCCGAAAGAAGCATCCCGGGCGGCAATGTAGTCTCCGGTGACGACGTCGGCGCTCTCTCCTACTTTCTGCGCGACACCCAGATCACCATGGGCGTTGCCGAGGTGAAAGACGGAGAGTTCTCTCTGTCCATCTATGCCCCCGCTTCAATGAAAGCGTTCACCGGCAGTAACGCTCTCGTCTACGTCTGCGCCTACGACCCCTCTGTCCGCACTGGCGCTGGTCAGTGCTTCTCTGTAGCTGTGGGCGATGCCTCTTCCTCTGCAGCCGAAGAAGCCGACACGCAGGCTCCCGTGATTGAAGATTTCAGCGTTTCTACAGAAAACAACACTCTTTCAATCGTCGTGAGTGACAATGTTGCACTAAACATGTCCTTCTCTACGTTTAACAAAGGTATGACCCTCTTTATCGACGGGAAGGAGTTCAGCGATATCCATTTCGTCGAGCCGGAAATCGACCCCGACCGCATGGCCTTCAGAAAGAGTGTGCCGCTCGAGAGTCTCGAATATGGCCACCACGTGGCGGTGCTCAGGGTGAAAGACCTTGCCGGAAATGCGGCTGAACGCGAAATCTCGTTCTCCCTTCTTCCGCCGGCGCCCAAGTTCTCCCTGACAATCGACCCGGCTCTCTCGTCGGCCGCCGTCACCGCCTTCAAAGCTGAAGGAGAGATCCCGGCAAATGCCGTCCTCTATGTGGTCACCCTCGCCGGTTCTCCGGTCTGGAACGGCCCGTTCTCCGGAGCTTCATGCACTTGGAACCATACCGATTCCACGGGCTACAAGGTGACTCCGGGCCACTACAAAGCCTTCATCCTCGAGGAGGGAACAAATGCAGTAAACGGGCACTCCGACGCCATCGATGTACCCGTAATCTGACTCTCTTAACAGTTATAGACAATGAAACGACTCAAGCATATTCTCGCCGCCGCTCTGCTCGCGCTCTGCGCCGTGCCTGCGGTCGCTCAGAACGACATCAAAGACAACGACTTCAACCCGGTCAACACCGGCGTCACAACCCTCAGCATCGCCCCTGACGCAAGAGGCAGCTCAATGGGTAACCTCGGCGCCGCTACCGACCCGGATATGAACTCTCAATTCTGGAACCCCTCGAAGTATGCATTCGCTTACTCCACGGGTGGCCTTTCATTGTCTTACACGCCTTGGCTCCGTAAGATTGTCAACGATATCTTCCTGGCCAACCTCGCCGGTTATTGGAAACTCGGCAGCGGCGACAACCAGGCTCTCTCCGCATCGTTCAGATACTTCTCTCTCGGCGAAGTTACTATGATGGACGTCGGTTCGGGCGGTGTGGCACAGACCATCAACCCTTATGAGTTCGCCTTCGACCTCGGCTACTCCCGCAAGCTGTCCGAGAAATTCTCGATGGGCGTAGTGCTCCGTTACATCCTCTCCGACCTCTCTTACGACGACGCTTATTCCGGCGAGTCCAACACCGCGGCAAACGCGTTCTCGGCAGACCTCTCCGGTTACTTCGTCACCTATCCCATGGTGGGCCGCAACGAGTGTCAGTTCTCATGGGGTTTCGATATCTCCAACATCGGTACGAAGGTGAGCTACGACCACGGCGCCACCCACGCTTTCCTCCCCACCAACCTCCGTCTGGGCGCCAACTTCATGTTCCCTCTCGCCGACTATCATTCCCTCTCTATTGGTCTCGACCTCAACAAGCTCCTCGTGCCTACCAAGCCCAGGATGAGAGACTATGACATGGACACCCCCGAAGGGCAGCAGGAATACTACGACGCCGTTGACAAATGGGACTCCATGAGCCCCTTCACCGGCATCTTCAAGAGTTTCGCCGACGCCCCCGGCGGCTTCAAGGAAGAGCTCAAGGAGATCAACGTCTCGCTCGGAGCCGAATATGTCTACAACCAGCAGTTCTTCGTGCGCGCGGGCTATAATTATGAAGACGCCTCCAAGGGTGGCCGCTCTTACTTCGCTTTCGGCGCCGGCTTCTCGCTCAACGTGGTTCAGCTCGACGCATCCTACATGCTTGCCACGGCCCAAAGCTCGCCGCTCGACCAGACTCTGCGCTTCACTCTCACCTTCGATATGGACGGTCTCAGAGACCTCCTCGGAAAGCGCCGCAGATAAATGAACCCGCGCATAGGCCATGGATTCGACGTGCATAAGTTTGCACCGGAGCGTCCTCTCGTAATCGGGGGGATAACGGTCCCTTATGAATTTGGCCTGCTGGGCCACAGCGATGCCGACGTAGCCATCCATGCCCTCATCGACGCCATTCTCGGTGCGGCCGCGCTCGGAGACATCGGGGCTCTCTTCCCCGACTCCGACAACGCCTTCAAAGACATCGACAGCAAAATTCTGCTCAAAAGAGCTGTGCAAGCCGTGTCAGAAGCCGGTTTCATCTTCGGAAACGCCGACATAACCATTGTGGCGCAAGCCCCGAAACTCCGTCCTTACATCGACTCCATGCGCTCGGCCCTCGCCGAGGTCATCGGTTGCCCCGTAAGCGACATCTCGGTGAAAGCCACGACAACCGAAGGCCTCGGTTTCGCAGGCCGTAAGGAAGGAATTGCAGCCCACGCCGTAGCCCTTCTTTTCAACGTATCTTAACTTCTTTTACTTCTACCCCGCGCATCCGCGCATTGAAATGGAACTTAACGAAAGGCAACAGAAAGCTGTAGAAGCCACCGAAGGTCGCGTAAGAGTCGTGGCCGGCGCCGGCTCGGGCAAGACTCGCGTTCTTGCTCACCGCTTTGCGTATCTCGTTAACGAACTCGGCATCTCCCCTTCGAATATCCTCTGCCTCACTTTCACCAACAAGGCGGCACAGGAGATGAAGAGGCGTATCGCACGTATGGTCGACAGCGGAAGCGTCAATGATTTCGTCTGCACCATCCATAGCTTCTGCGTCAAATTCCTCCGAAAGGAGATTTACCGGATCGGCTACCCTAAAAACTTCACCATCATCGACGAGGAAGACGCCAAGACCCTGGCCAAGCAGACGATGCAGGAATGGGGTATCAACCGCAAGAAGACAACGGCAGAGAGATTTATCAAGTCGGTGGCCGCTTTCAAGGGATATGACCCCAATGCCTATATCCAGAGGCACCTCCTCCCGGGCAGCTCCGACGAGTGCCCCGATGCCGTGATTAGATTCATCCGTCTGCAGCTCAAGACTTACGCCCTCGACTTCGACGACCTTCTATATTTCACCGTCTACATCCTCACCCATTTCAAAGATGCCAAGGACTATTGGGTGAAGAAGCTCAATTATATAATGGTCGACGAGGTGCAGGACCTCAGCGGTGACGACTGGAAGCTGCTCGACATCCTCCACTCCTACCATCGCAATCTTTTCGTGGTGGGCGACCCCGACCAGGCCATCTACGAATGGAGAGGCGGCAACCCGGCTATCTTCGTGGGGTTTGAACCCGACACCGACATTATCCTCAACCGCAATTATCGTTCCACGCCCGACATTCTCGATGTTGCCAACTCCATCATCGCCAACAATAAAAACCGCATTCCGAAAGAGCTTTTCACTCTGCGCCTGAATGAGCGCAAAGTGGTCTATCGCCATTGCAAGAGCGAGAAGGAGGAAGCCCAGCAGGTGGCCGAGACTATCGAGGAGCGCCACGCCAAAGGGCTCGACTACAGCAAGTTTGCCGTGGTCTATCGCGCATCTTATCTCTCACGCCAGATCGAGCAGGCCTTGTTGAAACGCAAGATTCCTTACTCCGTTTGGGGTGGTGTGCGTTTCTTCGAACGAAAGGAGATCAAGGATGTTCTCGCCTATCTGCGCCTCATCGCCTCGGATGCCGACGACATCTCCCTGGCCCGCATCATCAACTTGCCGCCAAGAAAGTTTGGCGAGCACTCTGTAGGCCTGCTCCGTCAGGAAGCCGAAAAGCGCGGCAAGCCCCTCTATCCCGTTTTGAAAGATTTGGCACAGGAAGGCGTAAAGCCGTTCAACAAGCCGGGAATCAACGAGTTCATACGGGTGATTGAGTATCTCAGGTCGCTTGCCCCTTCGCTCCCCATAAGCGAGCTCACCGACAAGATGATGAAGCTCTCGGGGCTCGAGGATATGTACCGCACCGACGAGCAGGAAGAACGCCTCGAGAATATCACTGAGCTCGTGGCTTCGATGAAGGAGTTTGAGCTCACACGCTACGACGAATCCGACTCCACTCTCGACCATTATCTGCAGGAGATCTCACTCTTCACCAACCCCGATATGGAGCGCGACGATTCGTCTGTTCGCCTAATGACTATTCATCAGTCAAAGGGCCTTGAATTTCCGGTGGTTTTCATCGTAGGCCTCACCGAAGGCACTTTCCCCAACCACCGCTCCATCCGCGAGCGCCGCAAGGACGGCGAGGAGGAGGAACGGCGGTTGATGTATGTGGCCGTCACCCGTGCCGAAGATGTATTGTACCTTTCTGAATCCGAAGGTTTTATGAACGATACCGGCGCCCATAAATACCCGTCGCGGTTCATCACGGAGATCGACCTCTCTTTGCTCGACGTTGAAGGTAATCCCGACCCGAAACTCCTCGAGGGCACCAAGACTGCCGTCGACATCCTCAATGCGGAAGTCTACAATACCGACAATGAGATTTGGCCGGCAGGCACAAGGGTGCACCACAAAGCTTTCGGCGACGGCGTAATCAAATCATACGACTCCGCTGCCAAATCCTATCTCGTCCGCTTCCCCACCTGCGAGCGCCAGCTCATCCCCAAAGTCCTCACCAAACTCTAACCCCTCCTTTTGCTATCTTTGCAGCAAGAGCGTTCATTTCCATACACATTCCCCGCGTAAGATTTCTTTTTTCCTCTTTCCCCAAGGATAGGATTAGCAATTTTCCCTGGGCACAGAGTTCGAAATCATGGGCACTTGGCCTGTATCTTTCCGGGAAAGCCTCGTGCTTTATAAGGATTATTGGGGCTCCGAGCTTCTCGGCCTCTTCCCTGATTTGCTTTTCTGCCGTGGAGATAAACGGAGATATCAACACCGAGCCTCGGGCTGCGTTCTCAAGCCATTGGTTCTCTTTGGCAACTCTCTCTTCTTCAGTATATTTAGAACTGATCTTCACAGCCATTTTGTCGGGATTTCTCAACATCGAAAGATTGCCGTAAGCCTCCAATTCCTTCTCGTCTATTTTCAATTTATGAACTCTTTGAAAAAACTGTGGATATTGCATCCGCAAAGCCAATCTGTGAGGATTAAGCCGTATATACTTATACCAGCCAGATAAGCTGATATCCCTCAGCAACGGTTTATCGCAATACCCTGCTTCGAAAATTTCTTCCTTAGTATAGATTCTGTTCCCCGACAATGAATATTTTTTGGCAGCTGTCTCTTTGATTTTTTCGATATAGAAATCCAAATGTTGGTCCGACCACTCCTGCACCTCCAGCAGGATATGCGCATGGTCCGGCATCACGCAGTATTGGTGGAGTTTAAGGATAGGATATTCATAGCCGCTGTGCACGATTGCCTTCGCAACCGCCATCCCTAACTGCGATTCTTTTATGTATGCGCAACCGGGTTTCCCATATTCAATTCTTGCATCACCGGCAACGGTCCCAAAGGCCTCACAATGCCGCTGCTTTTTTAGAATTATATGATAAATGAAAGGGGCAAAATAATTATGGGCAAAAGCTCTCCGATGATAAGAATGGCAACCGGTTTCCACCATAGGCGCAATCCTGGTAGTATTTATCCTCTTTTCACCCATAGACAAACCTTTAATACTTATCCTATTTCTTCCCGGCAAAAATAATCAAATTCCCTCAAAATCAACGACCTCATCCCCTCAAAATTTTGAAAAAATTTCCTCTCCCTATCAAAAATCCCCCCTCCTCCCCCAAAAAATTGCTTTTAGGAAAAGGATTTCAAAGGGTTCTCCCTCGGTGCAAATGCCAAAGAAGCACCCCTCAGCGAAATAGGTATCAAAGGTTTCTCTCCGGGTGCAAACCAGCACGGCCCCCCTTCGAAAAAGGTATCAAAGGTTTCTCTCCGGGTGCAAACCAGCACGGCCCTCCGCGAAATAGGTATCAAGGGTTTCTCTCCGGGTGTAAACCAGCACGGCCCCTCCGGGAAATAGGTATCAAGGGTTTCTCTCCGGGTGCAAACCAGCACCGCCCTCCGCGAAATAGGTATCAAAGGTTTCTCTCCGGGTGCATATCAGATGTGCCCCCGCGAAAAAGGTATCATAGGTTTCTCTCCGGGTGCAAACCATCGCCGCCCCCCTTGAAAAGGGTATCAAAGGTTTGTCTCCGGGTGCAAACCAGCACCGCCCTCCCTCGAAAAGAGTATTAAAGGTTTGTCTCCGGGTGCAAGTCTATCGTAGTTTCCCTTTTCGGAATCGGGAATGCTATGAAGAGGTGAGAGGGGGTTTTGATGGCGGGATTTTGGGCGTTTTTAGGGGGCTGAAATTGCTTTTTTGAGAGTTTTTTATTAATTTCGCGGGTATGGCAGAAGAGATGAATCCAATTACTGACTCCAACTACGCGTCGGCCGATTTCGGCAACTACAACGACGATGCTATAAAATCCCTTGAATCTACCGAGCATATCCGAATAAGGCCGGGTATGTACATCGGTAAACTCGGCGACGGCACCCACGCCGAAGACGGCATCTACGTGCTTGTAAAAGAGGTGGTTGACAACTCCATCGACGAGTTCAATATGGGCGCCGGAAAGCGCATCGATATCAATATCACCGAGGAGGGAGAGGTATCGATTCGCGACTATGGCCGCGGCATACCGCTCTTAAGCGTAAAAGACGTGGCCTCGAAAATCAACACCGGGGCCAAGTTTGACGATCAGAATTTCCAGAAATCCGTGGGTCTGAACGGTGTGGGCCTCAAGGCTGTAAACGCCCTCTCGTCCTACAGCGAAGTGCGCAGCTTCCGCGACGGCAAAACCTCCGGAGTGAAGTTCAACCGCGGCCGCCTCGTCGACGAAGACATCATGACCGACTCCCAAGAAGAGAACGGCACCCTGGTAAAATTCCAGCCTGACAACGAGCTCTTCCGCGATTTCCGCTACAGGATGGATCTCGTGGAGACCATGGTGAGCAATTACACCTACCTCAACACCGGACTGCAGATCTATCTCAACGGGAAGCGCTACGTCAGCCGTCACGGGCTCCTCGACCTTCTGCGCGAAAACATGACCGCCGAGCCCCTCTACCCAATCATACATCTGAAAGGCGACGATATTGAGGTGGTGATCACCCACACCGACCAGTATGGCGAGGAATACTACTCTTTCGTCAACGGCCAGCACACCACCCAGGGAGGCACCCATCTCTCGGCCTTCCGCGAGCACCTCGGCCGCACCATCAAAGACTTCTCCGGCAAAGGATTCGAATATTCCGACATCCGCAACGGCATCGTGGCGGCAATTGCAATCAGAATTCAGGAGCCGATGTTTGAGAGTCAGACCAAGACAAAGCTCGGAAGCAAGGAGATAGCACCAAAGAGCTCGGTGACGGTGAATAAGTTTATCGGCGATTTCATCAAGAAAGAGCTCGACGACTACCTGCACCGCAATCCCGAAACAGCCACTCTGATGCTCAAGAAGATAACCGCAAGCGAGAAGGAACGCAAGTCGCTTGCTGGAGTGGCAAAGCTCGCCAGGGAGAAAGCAAAAAAGGTGAGCCTGCACAACCGCAAACTGCGCGACTGCCGCATCCACCTCAACGATGCCCCCAACAAGAAGCTCGAAGCCGACGGTATCGATCCGCGCGACGACTCCGCCATCTTCATCACCGAGGGCGACTCCGCATCCGGCACAATCACCAAGGTTAGGGATGCGCAGACGCAGGCCGTCTTCTCGCTCAGGGGGAAGCCCCTCAATTCCTACGGTATGACGCAGGAAGTGGTCTATCGCAACGAGGAATTCAACCTGCTCCAGGCGGCTCTCAACATCCAGGAGGGTATCGACGGCCTCCGCTACAACAAGGTGATCATCGCCACAGATGCCGATGTTGACGGAATGCACATCC
>JAFLTX010000032.1 GCA_022509145.1 Muribaculaceae bacterium
TCATTTTAACTCCCGTTTTGTCTGAAGAACAGATGAAGGAAGCGGTAGAAAAATTCAAAGGGGTTCTCGTGGACAATGGCGCCGAAATTGTGAACGAAGAGCAATGGGGCTTGCGCAAATTGGCCTATCCTATCCAGAAGAAATCCACAGGATTTTACGTATTGCTGGAGTACACCGCAGAACCTACTATCGTAAAGAAGCTTGACATCGCCTTCCGTCGCGACGAGAGAGTTATCAGATTCTTGACATTCCGTCTTGACAAGTATGCCCTCGAATACGCACGCAAGCGTACGGCTCTGAGAGCAAAAAAACAAAGTGAAACATCAGAACAGACAAAGGAGGCTTAAATCATGGCAGCAAACAGTGAAATCCGTTATCTTACCCCCCTGTCGGTAGATACAAAGAAGAAGAAATATTGCCGTTTCAAAAGAAGCGGAATCAAATACATCGATTATAAGGATCCCGAATTTCTGAAGAAATTCCTCAACGAGCAGGGTAAGATTCTTCCCCGCCGCATCACAGGCACTTCTTTGAAATTCCAGCGCCGTGTGGCTCAGGCCGTGAAGCGTGCCCGTCACCTGGCTTTGCTCCCCTTCGTAACCGACTTGATGAAATAATCACCTTAAAAAATTGCACACATGAAACTGATATTGAAAGATAACGTAGCCGGTCTCGGCTTCAAGGATGATGTGGTGGAAGTTAAGGATGGTTATGGACGTAATTATCTGATTCCCCGTGGATTGGCAGTAGTTGCTACAAAGGATGCCCTCAAGCAGCATGCAGAAGTGCTCCGTCAGCGCGCCCACAAGCTCGAAGCCATCAAGGCCAAGGCTCAGGAAAAGGCTGACCAGCTGAAAGAGAAAAAGCTCAACATCCCGATGAAGGTGAGCGAATCAGGCACCGTTTACGGTGGCGTCAATGCCGCTCTCATCGCCGAACTCCTCGGCAAGGAGGGTGTGGAAGTTGACCGCAAGATCATCGAAATCAAGGCTCCGGTAAAGGTTGTTGGCGAATATGTAGCCCACGTTTACCTTCACAAGGACATCACAGTGGAAGTGCCCTTCGTTGTTGTTGACGAAGATGCTCCCGCCGTTGTTGAAGTGATTGAGGAAGTGGTTGTGGCTGAGGCTCCTGAAGCTCCCGCTGAAGAAGAACCGAAGGCAGAATAAAGCCGAAATCAACTCGAGATATTCGGGGTGGACCTCTGAGAAGGTTTACCCCGAAATTTTTTTATCCGTTTGCGTAAAAAATATGGATGGGAAACTGCAGCGAAACAAAAAAATTTTTGTAAATTTGTAGGGTATAAAACGAAACAAGAAAAATTGCAAGAATATGAAATTCAAACTTCCCGGTAAAGCGTTGCAGACCAACCTGCAAGTGATGGGTAAAGTGCTTAATGCCAAGAACACAATCTCCATTCTCGACAACTTCCTTTTGAAAGTGGAAGGGAACCGCCTCTGGATCACGGGCACCGACTCTGAGACCACGATGGTGACCTGGCTCGAAATCTTCGAGGCTGAAGGCGAGGGCGAGGTAGCTGTGGCTTCAAAGACACTCATGGAGATGGCCCGCGAGGTTGGAAATCAGCCCCTTGACTTCGTGATGGACGACGAAACGCGCCACATCGACGTGAATTATATGAACGGCCACTTCGAGTTTATGGGGATTGACGGTTCGGAATTCCCGCGCCGTGCAGCCGACTCCGAGGAGAGCCGCGAGCTCCTGGTGCCTGCCGAGGTGATAGCAAAAGGCATCGACAACACTCTCTATGCCGTAAGCAGCGACACTATCCGCCCCGCCATGACCGGTATTTTCTGGGACGTGAAAGAAGACAACATCACTTTCGTCAGCAGCGACACCCATAAGCTGGTGCGCTACATCAACAGCCAGGTGAAGCCCGGCTTTGAGGGAGGCTTCATACTCCCGTCAAAACCCGCCGGCATTCTCCGCTCCATGATCGGAAAGGAAGACACCGAGGTGAAGATGAGAATCACGTCGAAAGGGGCCGTGTTTGAAGTAGGGAACTACAAGATGACCTGCAAATTCATCATCGGCAATTATCCCAACTACAACAGGGTGATAATCAACGACTCGCCGTATTATCTGACCGTCAACCGCGAGGCATTGCTCACGGCGGTGCGCCGTGTGTCGCTCTTCGCAAGCAAGTCTACATCGCTTGTAAAATGTATGATTTCGGCCAGCAGCATCAAGATGGTGGCCCGCGATTATGACTATTCCACTTTGGGCGAGGAGACGGTGGAATGCAACTACTTCGGGCAGCCCATGATGATCGGTTTCTCTACCGGCTATATGATCGACATCCTCTCTCACCTCAATTGCGAGGAGTTGAGAATCAATCTGGTAGACCCGGCCCGTCCCGGATTGTTTGAGCCCCTTGAGCAGCAACCCGACGAGAACATCGTAGTGCTCCAGATGCCGATTCAGGTGATGGAATAAATTCCGGTTCAGATTTAGAAAATTGAGACAATGAATATCAGGCTTACGAGACCCTTGGTGTTTTTCGATCTTGAAACCACCGGCACCAATCCGTTGAAAGACAGGATTGTAGAGCTCTCATACCTTAAGGTGAATCAAGACGGGACCACCGAAGAGAAGCAATACCGCATCAAGCCGGTAGACATCAACGGCAATCAGATCAAGAGCAGCCCGGGCGCGGTGGCCGTGCACGGAATCACCGACGAGGAACTGGCCGACAAGCCTACCTTCAGAGATTTGGCCAAGAGCCTTATGGAGGTGTTTGCTGAAAGCGACATCGCAGGCTACAACAGCAATAAGTTTGACATCCCGATGCTCATGCAGGAGTTTGCCCGCGTGGGGGAAGGTTTCACTTTGATAGGCCGCAACCTGATCGACGTGCAGAACATCTTCTACAAGCATGAGCCGCGCACTCTAAAGGCAGCCTACAGGTTTTATTGCGACAAAGACCTCGTGGACGCCCATCAGTCGCTTGCCGACGTGAAAGCCACTTATGAGGTTTTTATGGCCCAGATCGACAAATATGGCCTCGGACCCGACACGGAGGCCGTTGCCAAGCATTCACGCCTGGGCGACAATGTAGACATCGGCGGACGCCTCAGCAAGGATAAAGACGGCGAGATCGTCTTTAACTTCGGCAAATATAAAGGGAAATCGGTGAAAGAGATCTTCAGGCAGGAGCCTTCTTACTACACCTGGATGATGGAAGGCGATTTTGCCAAAGATACCAAAGATATCATAACGGCCATCTATCTCTCCAACAAGCGTTGAAAGTTCCCGACCGGTGCCGTTGAAACGAGTTAAATCGGATCTGCGGCAGGCGGATTGAAAACGATAGAATCAAAGAAGAGAGAAGAGAGAGCAACAGAAAGAGAACGTGAGGCTCGAAGGAAAACATATAGTATTGGGAATAAGCGGAGGCATCGCCGCCTACAAGAGCGCCGCTCTGCTGCGCCTTCTGATCAAAGAAGGGGCCGAAGTGCAGGTGGTGATCACTCCCAACGGCAAGGAGTTTATCACTCCCGCCACATTGGCGGCTCTCAGCGGAAAACCGGTGGTGTCGGAATTTTTTGCGGCCAACACCGGCGAATGGCATTCGCATGTAGACCTCGGCCTCTGGGCCGACCTGATGGTGATAGCTCCCGCCACGGCTTGCACTTTGGCCAAAATGGCAACCGGTGTGGCAGACAATATGCTCATCACCACATATTTGTCGGCGAAGGAGCCGGTGATGGTAGCCCCTGCGATGGACCTAGATATGTTTGCCCATCCTTCCACGCAGCGCAATCTCGACACCCTGCGCGGCGACGGCGTGATTGTGCTCGATTCGCCGAGCGGCGAGCTTGCCAGCGGCCTTGAAGGGAAGGGGCGCATGCTTGAGCCCGAGCAGATTCTCGAGAAGGTGGTGGAGCATTTCGAGAGCGCTTCACGCAAAGATTTCGCCGGGGAAAAGGTCGTGATCACAGCCGGACCTACGCGTGAGAAAATCGACGACGTGAGGTTCATCGCCAATCATTCTTCCGGGAAGATGGGTATGGCTCTGGCCGAGGAATTTGCTTCGAGAGGAGCCGACGTTACGTTGGTTTGCGGCCCGGTGGAAGGGAGAAAACCCGTAGACGCGAGAGTGAAGACCGTAAAGGTGGAGAGCGCCTTGGAGATGCTTGATGCCGTGAAGAAGGAATATCGGGACGCCGACGTGACAATCTTTGCGGCCGCCGTGGCCGATTATCGCCCCGAGGTTGCCGTGGCCGGCAAGATAAAACGCGAAGAGAGAGGCCCGATGACTCTCAGCCTCGTAGAGAATCCCGACATCGCTGCCGAGATGGGCGCGAACAAGCGGGAGGGGCAGGTGAACGTAGGGTTCGCTCTCGAGTCGGACAACGGCCTGCAAAACGCAGCCAAGAAGCTGGATGCCAAAAATTTGGACCTCATAGTGCTGAATCCAGCAAATCGGTCTGATGCCGGGTTTAACGCCGACACCGATATCATCACCCTTATCGGAAGGGATAATATGAAGGAGGAATTTCCGTTGATGACAAAACGGCAGTGCGCAAGTGTGATTGCTAATGCCGTGGCAAAGATTGCAAGATAGCATACGTCGAAACGGGAAAAATGCTTCATAAGAAAGAGAACGGCATCATTTGAAAAAGGAGGAGAGAGATGAAAGGAGTTAAACATATATTTTTAGCGGCTTTTTTGGGATTGTGCTCGTCGTTGGGCACGCAAGCCCAGGAACTGCGATGCACCGTTGATGTAAATTCCGACCGCATCGAGGGTACAAACAAAAGTGTGTTCGAGACCCTCCAGCAGTCCATCACCGAATATATGAACGAGAACAGGTTTACCAACGCCTCGTTCTCGCCCAACGAGAGGATAGAATGTCGCCTTTTCCTCACCGTGAACGAGTATGACGGCGACAGGATCAAAGGCGATCTTCAGGTGCAGCTTTCGCGACCCGTCTACAATTCATCCTACACCACCACTCTCTTCAATTTCAGAGACACGAAGGTGGAGTTTGACTATCGCGAAGGCGACCCTCTGATTTACAACGAAACAACCTTCGACAGCAATCTCACGGCCATTCTGAATTACTACGCCCTTCTCTTCCTGGCTCTCGACTTCGACAGCTTCTCTCCCGACGGCGGCCAGCCATACTTCGACAGGGCGGCCTCAATAGTGCAGATGGCGCAGTCGAGCGGCGAAACGGGATGGCGTGCTTTCGAAGACAACAAGAACCGGAGCGCGGTATTGAGCTCTTACACCGACGGCAACACTTCCGGAATGCGTAAGCTGCTCTACAATTATCACCGCAAAGGCCTCGACGAGATGGTGACCAGTCCCGACAAGGGCCGCGCAACCATCACCGAGGGCCTCGAGGAGCTGGAGAAGGTCTACAAAGTGGCGCCGATGTCAGTGGCTCTATCCATCTTCAGAGATACCAAACTCGACGAGTTGGTCAACCTCTATTCCAAGGCTCCGGAGGCCGAACGTACCAAGGCTTACGAAATTTTGCAGCCGATATATCCCACCGACACAGAACGACTCGAGAAGATAAAGAAAGGCTCGTAATCGCATGCTCACCCGCCTCAGCATCACCAACTATGCGCTTATCGACCGGCTTGACTTTCAGCCCGGCGAAGGGCTCTCGATAATCACGGGAGAAACCGGTGCCGGCAAAAGTATAATGCTCGGTGCTCTGGGACTGCTGATGGGCGACAGGGCGGATATGAAGGTGATAGCCGACAAGGATAAGAAAGCCGTTGTGGAGGCAAGTTTTACGGCTCTCGACAGCAGGCAGTCGGATATCCTTGAAAAGATTGATTCGGAGTGGGACGGCACCGAGCTGATAATCCGTCGTGAGATATACCCTTCCGGGAAATCAAGAGCTTTTGTAAACGACTCTCCGGCCACGCTGGGGCAGCTTCAGGAGCTCTCCCGCGGGTTGCTCGACATCCATTCTCAAAACAGCAATTCCATCCTCGGGGAGCAGAAGATGCAGCTTGAGCTGGTAGACAGCTTCTCGGATACTGCTTCACTTCTGGCGGAATACGAGAAGGAGTTTTCCGACTATGCCTCCCTGCGCCAGAAGATCAGAAAGCTTAAGGAAGACGCCCAGACGGTGCGCGAGCATAGGGAAATCATCGCCTTCAGGCTCGAGCAGCTCAACCGGTTGAAACCGAAGGGCGGCGAGCTCAAGAAGGTAGAGAGCCGCTATGAGGCTATGAGCAAATCCGAGGAGATAAAAAGCGCGCTCACGGCAGCTTTGCGCAGTCTCAGCGACGACCAGGCCACAGGCGCCATCGAACGTATCGAGAACGCTGCCGAGCATCTTTCAGGCATCGATTTCAGCCTCTGGGAGGAGGAAGACCCGCAGATCGTCTCTCGCCTCAACCAGACCTTGGTGGAGCTCAAAGATATCCTCGACACCGTAGAGGGAGCCATGGAGACCACCGAATACAGCGCCGAGGCCCACGAATCGCTCTCAAGGCGGATGAAGGATTACTACACCGCTTTGAAGGCCTTCAAAGTGGAGAGCGACGCTGAGCTTGAGGAGATGCACAAGGAGCTTCAGCGGCAATTCAATGCCCTCGAGAAAGGCGACGACGATACGGCAGCCCTCGAGGTGCAGGCCAAGAAGAAGGCGGCGTCGCTCAAGAGGATAGCGGCTGAGATCACAGAGCGCCGACGCAAGGGTGCTGAAATATTGCAGGGCGAAATAGAGCGGCAGGCCACCAAACTCGGGCTGCCGAATCTGAAATTTGAAATCAGCGTTTCCGACACCAAGCTTACCCGCACGGGCGGCGACAGGGTGGAATTTCTGGCCACCTTCAACAAGAGCGGCGATTTGCGAGCCGTGGCTCAGATTGCCTCGGGAGGCGAGATGGCAAGGCTAATGCTCGCGATCAAAAACATAATGGCGACGAGCGTGAAACTCCCCACGATTGTGTTTGACGAAATCGATACGGGAGTTTCGGGCAGCATCGCCAACGCCATGGGCGAGATGATGAGGGAGATGGGCCGCAAGATGCAGATACTCACCATCACCCACCTTCCGCAGGTGGCCGTGAAAGGGGAGAGGCATTTCAAGGTGTATAAGGAAGACCGCGACGACAAGACCATAAGCGACGTGAAGCTCCTGACTGAGGCTGAGCGCGAAGAGGAGATAGGGCGTATGCTCTCGGGCGAACAGCTCGACAAGGCCGCCATGGAGAACGCCCGCAGCTTGCTTAAAAAATAATGAAACGGAAAGTAGAGCCCGTTCAACGATAAATGAAACCGACTATGCAGGGAAGAGAGAAAACCGAGCGAAACGAAATGGTGTTTGGCGTCAGGGCAGTGATTGAAGCCATTGAAGCCGGCAAAAGCATCGACAAGATATTTCTCAAAAACGACACGACCGGCGAGCTCGCCAAGGAACTCACCGCTCTGTCGAAGCAATACGGCATACCTCTCCAAAGAGTGCCCCTGGAGAAGCTGAACCGCCTCACGCGCAAGAACCACCAGGGAGTGGTGGCTTTCATCTCTCCTGTGGCATATCAAGACGTGGAGGAGGTGCTCACTCGCGCTTTTGAAGCCGGGAGAAGTCCGCTTCTGCTCGTGCTCGACGGCATTACCGACACCCGCAACTTCGGGGCCATTGCCCGCACCGCAGACTGCGCCGGGTTCGACGGTCTGCTCCTTCCCGAGCGCGGCAGCGTGAGCATCACCCCCGAAGCTATCAAAACCTCGGCCGGCGCTTTGTTTCACGTTCCGGTGAGCCGCTGCCGCAACATGCTCGACACCGTAAGACTCCTCAAGGCGATGGGCCTGCAGATTGTGGGAGCGACGGAGAAAACCACCGACAGATACACCGAATGCGACTTCCGCAAACCCACGGCCATCGTGATGGGAGCTGAAGACACGGGCATATCGCCCCAGGTGTTGAGAGAATGCGACGCGCTCGCCACCATACCCATCCTCGGAACGATATCTTCGCTCAATGTGTCGGTGGCTGCAGGCGTAATGGCTTATGAAGCCGTGAGGCAGCGCTTGCAAAATCAATAATTATTAGCTAAATTTGCACAAAATAGTTCATAAGGAGTTATGATAAACAGAGAGTTAATACGAATAAAGACTGTGCAATTGCTTTATTCATATTTGCTTGTAGAGAATCCGTTTTCCCTTGAGTCGCAGCCTTCATCGCCGACAAAGGAGAAACGGTTTGCATATTCTCTCTATCTCGACCTTCTCTTTCTGCTCACCAGGGTGGCGAGGAAGGTTGATGTGCGCAACGGCGCTCCCCTTGCCGACACACGCTTCATCAGAAATGTGGAGGCAGACGACCGCATCAAGAGCCTCAAGCAGAAATATGCCGAAACGGCTTTCCCGTTTGCAGGCGCCGAGGCTGAACTTGCACAAAAGATAAAGGAAAGCACGCTCTACCGCAATTTTGTGCGCGCCGAGGAACGCTCCGGGCAAGAAGACAACATCTGGAAGGAGATTTTCAATCTGATAGTGATTCCCGATCCCACAGTAAACGCCGAGATCGCCGCGCGCGAGAACTACACTCTCAAGGGTGTGGACCGCATGCGCAATATGGTGGACACAACCTTCACCAACTTCTTTGCATCGGCCGACAACGTAGGGGATGCAGTCAAGGTGTTGCGTTTCAGCATGGATAAGACACGCGAGCTCTATTTCCGCCTTCTCGCGCTCCCCATCGCCATCACGGAGATGCGCCGCCGCGAGATCGAGAACGCTCAGTTCAAGCTGCTTAAAACGGCCGACGACGTGAACCAGAGCACCCGCTTCATAGATAATGAATTCGTAAAGTTTCTTCTCTCCGACCCCGACGTAAAGGAAGGGATTGAGAAATTCCATATCGACTGGATAGCGGAAGACGAAAGCCTCGTCAGAGCGTTGCTGAAAGTAGTCATGCAATGCCAGGCTTATAAGGAATACATGGAGTTCCCGGTGACCGACTTCAAGAACGACTGCGAGCTCTGGAGGGATCTCTACCGCTATATCATCTTTCTTGATCCTGCCTTCCTGGAAGCCATGGAAGATAAATCGGTGTTCTGGAACGACGACCTCGACGTAATCGGAACGTTTATAGTAAAGAGCGTCAAGAAACTGGCCAACCGCGGCGACGACGAGAAGGAGAGGCATGAGTATGTACTCCCGATGTTCAAGGACGAGGAAGATGCCGAATTCGGAGCAAAGCTCTTCAGCGAGGTGATACGCCGCAAGGACTATTACAGAGAGTTGATACTGAGCAATATCGACAGCACCCAATGGGAGATAGAGCGCCTGGCGTTCATGGACTCCGTGATTCTGATGGTGGCCCTGGCGGAGATTATCAATTTCCCGAAAATCCCGCTCACGGTCAGCTTCAATGAATATATAGAGATAGCTAAATATTACAGCACACCGCGCAGCGGTGTCTTCATCAATGGCCTGCTCGGCAAGATTGTCGGCTCGCTTCAGAGCGCAGGCGTAATCCATAAAACATTTTAACCCATTATGACACAATTATTATTTATTCTTCTCGACCAGCAGACCCAGGAAGAGGGCGGCAGCGCATGGAGCGGCATGATTATGATTCTTGCAATGATCGTAATCTTCTATTTCTTTATGATCAGGCCGCAAAGCAAGAAGCAGAAAGCTCTCAAGAAGGAGCGCGAAGCCCTGAAGAAAGGAGATAAGATCGTAACCGCCGGTGGTATCCACGGCCGCATCAAATCGGTGAAAGAACACCAGTTTATGATGGAGATCGCCCCCGGCGTGGTGATTGAGATCGACAAGGCATCCGTTTTCGCAGAACCGGTTGCACAGGGTCAAGGCGCTGCCAAAGACTCCAAGCAGGCCGACAATGCCAAGGATTCCAAAGAAGACGCAGGCGCGGTGCTCGAGGAAGCAGGAGGTAAGGCAGCTGAATAAACAAGATGCCCGAAGAGAAGCGTCATAGATTGAGGAAACTAGCCTCAAAGGTGAGAAACTCTCAAAACGGTAAGAATATCTTGCTGTTTCTCGTCTTCGTGTGCATAGCCACGATCTTCTGGCTTATAATGACGCTTAACGAAGAGGAGCAGCGCACGTATCAGATCGAGATTGCGATAGTGAACGTGCCCGACAGTGTCCATTTTGTCAAGATTCCCCCTTCGTCGGTGCATATCACCGTGAGAGACAAAGGCACGAGCCTGATGATGCGAAGCGTCTTGAGGCAGAAATCGTTGTCGCTCAATTTCGAAGACTTCGCCTCGGAAGATGTGTTTGAGGTGAAAGGTTCGGCGATAGTGGAGATGCTTCAGCACAACTTCGGCCAGACGGCGACAATTACGGCCATTACCCCCGAGGTGATCTACGGCACATATACCACCCGGCCCGGGAAGCTCGTTCCGCTTGAACTCAGCTATGACGTCACCGCGGCATCCGGCCTTGTGGTGTCCGGCCGCCCACATCTATCGGAGGAGAATGTGATGATCTACACCACCGAGGAGCGTGACACCATCCAGAGAGTCTTTACGGATAAGGTGATTCTCAAAGATATCGACAAACCTACCACAGTCACAGTCTCCGTGGCGATGCCGCCGAACGTAAGGGTTATCCCCGACAAGGTAAAGGTTACCTTCAATGTCGAGTCGCTCGTCAAGAAAGAGTCGGAATTCCCGGTGGTGGCAGACAAGGTGCCGTCGGGGAGGGATATACTTTTCTTCCCGTCGAAGGTAAAGGTGTCTTATCTGATACCGATGAGCCGATACGATGCCGACGAACCGTCTGTAAAGGCCGTGGCGGCGTTTGACGAGGCTGTGGCCACCACCTCTACCAAAGTGGGGATAAAACTCACAGGTATCCCTCCATATATGACGAATGTGGAGCTTCACACCGACAGTGTGGAGTATACGCTGGTAAAGAGTTACTGATGCGCAGGATAATATTGGCTGGAGGGATAGGAGCCGGCAAGAGCGTCGTGGCGCGTTCCCTGAGGTTGATGGGATACGGTGTCTATGATTGCGATTCCGAGGCCCGCAGGCTTATGCACGAAAGCGAGGAGATACGCAGAGTGCTGGTAGAAGTGGGAGGTAACGATATCTTTGATGCTGCCGGCGTCATTGACCGCCAACGACTCGCCGCCATAATATTCGCCGACACCGATAAGCGGAAACTCGTCAACACGGCAGTGCATCAGGCTGTGAGAGACGATATCATCCGTTGGTGCGGCCAGAGCGACAGAAATATCTTCATCGAGACGGCCATCGCATCGGAAAGCGGATTGGCAAAAATGGCAGATGAGGTGTGGATGGTGGATGCCCCGGTGGACGAAAGGATTGAAAGGGTGGAAACCCGGGATTCCAGATCGCGCGAACAGATATTGAAAATCATTCAGGCCCAGCGTCTTGAGGAAGATATGCTTCGGAGAGAAGGGGTGAGGTTGAGAGTGATTTCAAACGGGAAGAAGGATGCTCTTTTGT
The DNA here is from genome assembly GCA_022509145.1 of Muribaculaceae bacterium. Classification (GTDB taxonomy): domain Bacteria; phylum Bacteroidota; class Bacteroidia; order Bacteroidales; family Muribaculaceae; genus Lepagella. The sequence continues at coordinate 11,448 of JAFLTX010000032.1, forward strand.
CGGAGCTTGAGGAATTGGTCGAACGCTTTACAGAAGTGCTTGAATAACTAAGAATCAGAAAGTAATATAAAATTAAAGATAAGATGTTAAGAGAAATCATTACAATCACAGGCAAGCCGGGTCTCTTCAAGATGATAGGCCACGGCAACCGTAGAATCATCGTGGAAGACATCAACAGCCACAAGAGGTTTCCTGCGCTCGAAAGAGACAAAATCATTTCGCTGGGCGACATCGCAATGTACACCACCGGCGATGAGAAACCCCTTGGCGAAGTTCTCGACGTTGTGTATGCCAAAAACGACGGCAAGGAGGTAGACGTCAAGAAATTGGTGGAGGAAGGTAAGCTCCGCGAAGCTTTCGGCGAAGTACTTCCCGACTTTGACAACGACCGCGTGCACGACAGCGACATAAAGAAACTTTTCAGCTGGTATAATCTTCTGCTGGCTTCCGGAATGACCAAATTCACAAAGGATCCGGAGGCCGAGAAGGAAGACGAAGCAGAGGCTGCCGAAAAGTAAACCGAATAATCGCGTTTACCCGTTCATAATATTAAAGGGACGTCTTCGGCAATCCGTTTGGCCAAAGACGTATAATTAAAAAATTACCCCGGAAAGTTTTAATTTGACAACTTTCCGGGGTAATTGTATTCTGAAATTTTTGGGGTCAGCTTCCTGGCTTAGAGAAGCGAGATCGAGCGCTTGATGAAGGCCGAGAGAGCCTCGCCTTTCAGAAGATTGCTCTGAAGAAGAGCCAGGTCGATTATCTGTCCGATTTCGGGCTGCTCCTTGGCATATTCTTTCATTATCTCTTCTTTCTTCTCTCTTATCTCCGCCACTTTCTTCTCCTTGTCGAGCACGTCCTGGCCAACGGATTCTTTCTTCTCCGACGCAGCCTTACGCGCCTCGGAAATCTCATTGTTGAGCGTCTCTATTTCCGCTCTCAGAGGCACAACTCTGTCTTCCAGAGAGCTCACAGCAAGGTCGAGAACTTTCTTTACGGCAGGTTGGGCCGTATTGACCACAATGGCGTAAGAGTCGGGTATCTCGCCGAACATTCCTCCGCCGGGTTGCATAGCCGCCATATCCTTCATACGACGCATAAATTCGTTCTGCGTCACGGTGGCCGGCGCGTCGCCGGCTGAAAGCTCGCGATATTCCACTATGAAATTGGTCTTCTCAATCGCGGGTATACAGGCCCTAAAAATCGACACGAGCACGTCGGCCTGAAGAGGAGTGAGGTCGGCTTCTTTCTTGTCGGCTTTCTCTATGAGGAGCTCGGGAGTGTTGGAGTCAACACGCACGAATCTCGTCTTCTCCATCTTTGATTCAAGCATCTGCATCAGGTGGCTGTCAAGCTGGCCGGTCATATCGAGCACACTGTAGCCTTTATCTTTCACCGCCTGGATGTAGGAATACTGGGCCACGGGATCGGTGGTGTAGAGATAGATCACGTTGCCGTCCTTGTCCGTCTGCTCGGCTTCGATGAGCTTGCGGTAATCTTCAAGGGTGAAGTATTTCCCTTCAACGTCTTTAAGGAGATAGAACTTCTTGGCTTGCTCGTAGAACCTCTCGTCGGTGAGCATTCCCAGAGTGATGAAGATTGCAATGTCGTCCCATTTCTTCTCATATTCCTGCGGCTGCTCGGTGAAGAGTTGGTCGAGTTTTTCAGCCACTTTCTTTGAGATGTAGGTTGAAATCTGTTTCACCTGGCGGTCGGCCTGCAGATATGAGCGCGACACGTTGAGCGGGATGTCAGGCGAATCAATTACGCCTTCCATTATTGTCATAAATTCGGGCACCACACCTTCCACCTGGTCAGTTACGTAGACCTGGTTGCAATAAAGCTGGATCCGGTTGCGCCTCACGTCGAAATTGTTCTTTATTTTCGGGAAATAAAGAATGCCGGTGAGGTTGAAGGGGTAGTCTACATTCAGGTGAATCCAGAACATCGGATCTTCGTTTCCGGGCATTAGCTCGTGGTAGAAACGTCGATAGTCATCGTCGGTAAGCTCGGCCGGCTTCTTGGTCCAGAGGGGTTCCGTCGCGTTGATTACGCGGTCTTTGTCGGTATCCACCATCTTGCCGTCTTTCCATTCCTGCTCCTTGCCGCTGATTACGGGCACGGGGAGGAAACGGCAATATTTCTTCAGTAGCTCGTCGATGCGGAGCTGCTCGAGAAACTGCTTGTCTTCGTCGTCGATGTAGAGTATCACGTCGGTGCCACGCTCTGCTTTCTCGATATTTTCAAGCGTATATTCAGGGCTGCCGTCGCAACTCCATTCCACGGCCTTCGCTCCCTCTTTATAGCTGAGCGAGCGTATCACGACTTTCTTCGAAACCATAAAGGCCGAATAGAAACCGAGGCCGAAATGACCGATGATGCTGTTGGCGGTATCTTTATATTTTGCAAGGAATTCCTCGGCACCTGAGAAGGCGATCTGGTTGATATACTTGTCGATATCTTCTGCATCCATCCCAATGCCATGGTCAGAAACAGTGAGAGTGCCGGCTTCCTTGTCTATAGTCACTTTTACGTTGAGCTCACCAAGCTCGCCCTTGAAGTCGCCGAACGCTGCAAGGGTTTTCAACTTCTGAGTCGCGTCGATGGCATTTGCCACCAGTTCGCGGAGGAAGATTTCATGGTCGCTGTATAAGAATTTCTTGATTACCGGGAAAATGTTCTCGGTGGTAACTCCAATTTTTCCTGTTGCCATAATATTATTTAAGATTAGTTTGTCTGAAGTTTGTTTCCACTTAAATAACAAAAAATGTGCCCACCCGGTTTTTAGGCGGAGCAAATGCAACAAATTCCTCTCCTCAAATTTTTGGAGATCGGAATGATTCGGTTCTGGATAAAAAGAGGGGAGGCGTTATTCCACGGGAGCTCCTTTAATGCTGCCTACGAAGCACGAAGGGAGGATGAGCATCAGATAAGTGATGGCTATGATGGCGGCGTTGAGGATGAGTATGTGGGCCGCATTGAGCTCGACCGGAACGAAGTCGATGTAATAACCGTCGGGATTAAGCGGAATGAAATGATAGGCCTTCTGCAGAAACAGCACCGTGAGCATCACCGCATTGCCGATTATAAGGCCCGTCACGGCCACACGGATCGTCAGCCAGACGAATACCCTGCGGATAAGCCTGTTTGAGGCTCCAAGGGCCTTTAAAATGGTTATAAAGCGCTTCTTATCGACGATCAGGATCAACATGCCGGAAATAAGGGTGATGAGGGCTACGGCGGTCATAAGCACCAGAATCACCGCTACATTGGTGTTGAGCAGCGAGAGCCAGCTGAAGAAGTTGGCGCCGTTTTCCAAGGTGGTCTCGATTTCGTAATAGCGGTTGATCAATCCCGAGGCATAAGCTTGGTCGAGACGCCGGCGCATATCTACGGCATAATCCTGCAGATTGTCGAAGTCGTCTACGTAGATATTGATAGAAGTGCCTTCATAAGGCCTGATCGAACCGAGCTCCTGGATAAGCGAGAGGGGGCCGAAGGCATAGATGTCGTCGTAAGTGCTGAAGTGGGAATTGAATATCCCCGCTACTTTCAGGGGTCGAACCTGCACGTTGTCGGTTATGAAATAGGTAGGGATGGTATCGCCTGCTTTCAATTGCAGCTGATTGGCTGCTGTCTCCGAAATTATAACCTGGTCGGTCTCCTTGGCAAAGTCGGGAAAGCGGCCCGAGGTCAGCTGTGAGGCCACGAAATCGCCCATATAATCCTTCCCTATCGACCGCAGATAGATACCCTTGAAATCTTCGCTCGTCTTGAAGATTGCCGGTATGCTCGAGGCCAACGCATAGCTCGAGATATAGGGTGTTTCCTCAAGCATGTTCTCCATGGCCGGAGTCATGTCTACCAGATATTCATCGCGGCTGAGGGCCGGGTTGACCCTCAGCACGATGTGGGGGTTGAAGCCGATCACCTTGCGGGTTATCTCTTCCTTAAACCCCAAAACAATGGCGATGGCGGCCAACATGACCGCCACCGATAAGGCTACGGCTGCCACTGCCACTTTGATTGCGGGTGTAGATTTCTTCCCGTTGCCCGAGGTCGAAACCCGCAGTGCCAGAAACAGCGAGTTCATTAGTCTTCTTGCTGCTGTGCTTCGTATTCTTTGAGCAGACGTTCCTGAACGTCGGCCGGTACGAGTTCGTAGTTTGCAAACTGCATTGAGAATGAAGCGCGGCCGCCCGTGATAGAGCTCAACGAGGTGCTGTAGCTCGACATCTCTTTCAAAGGCACTTTGGCTTTCAGTTTCTCGATGCCGTTTTCAGAGTCCATACCCATGATGATGGCGCGGCGTCCCTGAAGGTCGCTCATCACGTCGCCCATGATATCGCCGGGGGTGAGAACCTCTACGTCGTAAACCGGTTCGAGAATCTTCGGATTGGCTGACTTGAAGGCCTGCGAGAAAGCGTTGCGGCCTGCGAGACGGAAGGAGATTTCATTCGAGTCTACCGGGTGCATCTTGCCGTCGTAGATCATAACACGTACGTCGCGGGCATACGAACCTGTGAGCGGTCCTTGCTCGATGCGGTCCATGAGACCTTTCACGATGGCGGGGATGAAGCGTGCGTCGATGGCACCACCAACGATACAGTTGTAAACAACCAGTTTGCCACCCCATTCCAGAGGTATCTCCTGCTTGTCGCGCACGTTGAGTTTGAATTCCTGATTGCCGAACTTATATGTGTCGGGCTCGGGCATTCCTTCTGTGTACGGCTCTACGATGAGGTGAACCTCGCCGAACTGGCCTGAACCACCAGACTGTTTCTTATGACGATAGTCGGCGCGGGCAGCCTTCGTAATGGTCTCTCTGTAAGGAATCTTTGTTTCCTGGAACTCGACATTCATCTTGTCGTTGTTCTCAAGACGCCATTTGAGTGTGCGGAGGTGGAACTCTCCCTGGCCGCTTACGATGGTCTGCTTCAGCTCCTTGCTCTGCTCAACGAGCCATGTGGGATCTTCTTCGTGCATCTTGGTGAGAAGTGCCGACAGTTTCTCTGCGTCTGCCTCGTTGGCAGGCTTGATGGCGCGTGAATACTTGGGAGCGGGATATTTGATGAAGTCGAACTGCCAGTCGATACCTTTTGCATCGAGAGTGTTGCCTGTGCGGACGTCTTTCAGCTTAACTGCTGCACCGAGGTCGCCGGCTTTCAGTTCTTCAACTGCAGTACGGATATTGCCGTTCACAACGAAAATCTGAGCCAGACGTTCTTTTCCGCCGCGAGTTGCGTTGTCGAGGTCGTCGCCGGCTTTGAGTGTACCGCTCATTACCTTGAAGTAGCTTACTTCACCGATGTGCTGCTCAACGCTGGTCTTGAAGAAGAAGAGCGATGTGGGACCGGCTGCGTCGGGCTTAACTTCCACGCCTTCAGTAGTCTCCGGAGCGGGAGTGTCGGTGGGCTCGGGAGCAACGTTGCTGAGGAACTCGAGCATGCGGTCGATACCCATGTTGTGCTTGGCGCTGCAGAGGACGATGGGGTAGAGCGAACGGTCGCTGATACCTTTGCGCATACCTTCGCGGATCTCGTCGGCCGAGAGTTCGCCTTCTTCAAAGAATTTGTCCATTAGGGCTTCGTCGTTTTCAGCTGCGGCTTCTACAAGGGCGCTGTGGAGCTCTTCAGCCTTGTCCTGGAATTCTGCCGGGATGTCGCTTACGGTGGCTGCTCCGCCGTCGGCCTTCCATTCCAATTTCTTCATGAGAAGAACGTCGACGATGGCATTGAAGTTGGCACCGCTGTTGATCGGGAACTGAACGGGCACAGCCTTTGCGCCGAAGTGCTCCTTGAGGTTCTCTATAACATTGTCAAAATCCACTTTCTCACCCTCTATGTTGTTGAGAGCAAAAGCGATAGGTTTTTTGAGTTTGGCAGTGGTGCGGAAGATGTTTTCCGTGCCCACTTCCACGCCGTTTTCAGCATTGACCACGATGAGACCGAGGTCAGTAACGCCGAGAGCGGTGTAGGTGTTACCCACGAAGTCGTCAGCACCCGGGCAGTCGATGATGTTGAGCTTCTTGCCGTTCTTCTCTACATTGAAGATCGAGGAGAAAACTGAATAGCCATACTCTTTTTCTACCGGGAAGTAGTCAGAAACGGTAGTTCCTGCATCTACAGACCCGCGGCGCTTTATAATCCCACCCTCGAAGAGAATAGACTCTACAAGTGTGGTCTTACCTGAACCTTTTGCTCCGATGAGGGAGATGTTTTTGATTTCGTTAGTGTTATAAACTTTCATTTTGTAGTGTTATAATAAGATTTTAATTATTTCTTTTATCAATTTTGGAGCTTCTTCTCCAAATTCGTTGCAAGTTATAAAAAAATCTTCACATAGCCATAGATTCAGCCCTCAATCTATAAATTTTTATTGGGGACTATTGAGGCAAAGCGGAGATTTCCGCGGATATTTGGAAACTTATGATGTAGGGGGATGGGATTTCTTATTTCTCCTCTCCGGAAGCAGCGTTGATTTTGGCTATGCGACGAAGTTTCTGCTTCAGCCGGTTTTGGCGCAGAGTCTCGTCGGTTATGGCCAGCCCTATGCAATATTTGCTGAATCCGCTTTGCTTTACCCTAAACTCCCGGAGCAGCGACCCGAACGCAGACCGGGCACCGTTGCCGGCCCTTTTCCATTCAATGATCCCGAGGTTGGGGAAGGACACGCTTTCCCCGTTCATTAGATTGTGAAATTCAAGAGCGGTGTCGATCGTGATTCTCTCGGTGCGCTCCTCGTTGACAAGGGTGACGCGATAGAAATGATTCTCTATTACAGGCTGCAGACCTTCTGGTGAATAGGGGAGATGCTCGGAAATGAAATCGGTATGATCGTCAAATTGATTGCCGTTTTCCAGTTTTACCCTTGTTTTTCGGGTGCGTCCACGATTATTCTTATCTTTTATTTCGAGAAAAGAGAGAGTGGCGGGTCCCTCATACGCCCTGATGCGGAGTTTCTGCCTGCAAGCCTTCCCGCGCTGATGCTCGTGATACATAGCCATATCAGGCGTGTCGAAATAGCGTGTGAAATACGGCATATTGCTCTCCCCGTCAATCTGCTGGAGGAGATACCCAGCCGTGGCCCGCTCCAGGATGCGCTGCACTGTAGCCAAAGTGGTGACGAACTTGGTATCGACGCGGTTCATCAATCTCACTTTGCCCATCTCTTCAAGCGTTATGGTCTTGAACGAAGAGAAAATTGCGGGATCAAGCATGCTTCCTGGTTGCTGTAAAAACTCTTGATTATTAAACGATTTATTTATAATTATTATTTTATAATAAACTGTGCTGACCCCTTCCGTTTCCCGGGAAGAAAAAATCAAGATGAAACGCCAACAATAAAAATTTAGGCTTGAGCAGAATATTCCGCAAAATTTACTTAAATTTGTGGCATGATGAAGACAAGATTATTGGTTGCCGTTATCGGCATACTCACCATAGTAAACATTCCGGTACGGGCGCAGGAGAATTCCTCGCTCTGGAATCACTTTAACGACCCCATCCTCGACTCTCTGCTCTATCTGGGATCCAACAACAATCTGGACCTTCGGCAGGCGCTTCACCGGCTGGAATCGGCCCGCTATTCCATAAGGGAAGCAAAAGGAGGCTATTCGCCCCAGATCGGACTGAATCTCGGGTGGACTCGCGAGCGCACCTCAAGGTATACCACTCGCGACAGGTCGGCCGGATTCACTTCTTCCTATTTTTCGGCCGGACTCGACATGAGTTGGGAGATAGATGTTTTCGGGCGCATCACGGCCAAGGTCAAGGAGGCCAAAGGGGCTTATAATGCCACGCGTGAGGAGTATGACTGGATGTGTATCACAATCGGGGCGGAGATCGTGTCGGAATACATGCAGCTACGCACTCTTCAACAGGAGTATGTGGTGACAGAACAGCATATAGAGCAGCAGGAGCGTGTGCTGAAAATCACCGAGGCACGCTATGAAGCCGGTTTGGCTTCGATGCTCGACGTGGCGCAGGCCAAGACCGTCTACTACTCAACCAAGGCGTCTCTTTGCACGCTGACCACTCAGATTGCAACGGCCATCAACAGTCTGGCCGTTTTGACGGGTTCGTATCCTCAGCAACTCCAACCTATGCTCTCGCCCGTAAAGCCTCAGCCAGACCCGAATTGGCTCTTCGACTGCGAATTTTCTTTTGAGTCTCTGCGTAACCGTCCCGATGTATTGGAGGCACAATATACAGTAGACGAGATGGCAGCGGCCTTGGGCATAGAAAAGAAGCAGTATCTGCCGTCACTTTCACTCTCGGCTGCCATTGGCACTTCGTCATGGTACCTGAAGGATCTTTTCAAGCACGACAGTTTCACTTACAGCATCGCTCCGCAACTCAGCTGGACCGTCTTTGACGGGCTTACGCGCGACGCCCAAATTGCCGAAGCCAAGGAGCAGCTGCTCATAGCTGTAGACAATTATAATCTGACCCTCCTCACAGCAGTGCAGGAAGCTGAAAACGCAATTGTGGGATATCGGCAGGCGGTAAAATATGAAGAGGAGATTGCCGTGGTGCTCGAAAATGCGCAATTGGCATATAAATTAGCCCTCGACCGTTATCGTCAAGGGCTGGATGCGTTTATAAATGTCTCGGATGCGCTGATGACAGTGCTTGAGTATGCCGATGAACTTGTCGTGGCTCGTGGCAACGTGCTCTCAAGCATCGTTACTCTCCAGAAAGCGCTTCTTCTCTGATCTCTTACAAGCCTCGTTGAGTTAAGGCCTTACCAACACTTTTGACGCCTTACCTTCGGAATCTATCTTGATATAGATCCCGGATGAGCCAGGCTGAACTTCCATGCCGTTCAGATTCAAATATCTTGCGTTGCAATCAACTTTGCATGCTTCGGATACCTTTTCGATACCGGTGGGGATATCTTTCCCATCACTCAGAAGGATCGGGAAAGTGTTTTCCGACTTGCCGGTAGAGCCTATCTCAGGCGTCAGAGACCCGTTTTTGGCTACTTTTATCTGAAGGGTCGCGGAAGGAGATTCGAAGGTCAACGCATTGAAATTAAAAGCCGTCTCTGGCGAATAAAGTGTATATCCGTCAAGAGACACCTCGGAAGAACGCGTGGCCTCTGTAGGTAAATGTCCGCCGTCTATGATATAATACACTTGGGCATCGAAGAGGCCGCATATCGAAATTTCTACACTTTCTTTTCCATAAGCGCCGTCTTCCTTGTAATTCTTGTCGGCATAGGGATAAAGATAGCTGCCGTTATCGTTTTTCATCAGAACGCTGTTGAGAGAAAAACCGTATTGGCCGATTTTCATTTCCCCGTCTTGATCGTCTACAAGGTAATATAAATTTCTGACATCGGGCCAAACATTTACCGCAAGATCATTAGATGTAATCTCTACTTCATCTGATTCAGCATGAATTGAATATAACCCTGAGCATGGTGGCTGGAAATAAATGCTGTTGTCGGAGGCGTTGTACTCACATTCTATTCTATCCGCTCCGTCAAGCCATCCGTCATAGGCCGTATCATTGATTTCAGACTCAAAGAGGTTGAAGAATCGCCACTCTTGAGCAGTCATATTCTCAGGTTTCTCACCGCCTGCTACAGGCTTCTCGCTGCTCTCAAACTGAGGAATTGCATAGAATTTGATTCCGGCATCTGCTACAGTTGCTTTCTCGTCTTCAGGAAATGAAACGTAATCGGCAAGCATAATTCCCTCAGGTTTGAAAGGCGTGTCTACAACTTCATCTTCATCACCCGTTCCAAGCTGTACGAGCAAACCGTCAGAGCTTCCAGTCGGTGGTGTGGCGGAGTAAGTGATTGAGATTGAACATACTCTCACATAATTCCCTTTCGTTTGTTGGGAAATCTCTCTTGTCAATGCAAAATATCTCACCGGTTTTGTAAATTCATATACCTGAACGCGGCTCTCTCCCGCTGCGGTGGCAGAGAAAAAGGCTTCTTCGTCGGCTTCTTCAGCATACTCCTCAATGGTAAAGAGATTTGCCTCATACGTCTTATCCGCACGTGCATGAAGCCACAGCTCTCCTACTTTAGGATCGTTTTCAGAGAATTCAACCGCAATACTCTTGATATACATCGGGTTCTCCTTAAACCCTACACACACAAGCTTGTTAAGGAAATCAGATTTTCCGTCCATAGAAGTTTCTGCATCGAAAACAAACTCATATACACCGAGCCTATAATGTAAATAATATTGACCGAATAATTCAACTCTATCATCTTTTCCGGCATCTCGATGTTGTGAAGTTGTAAAAGTTTTTCGGGTGTTATATTCCGGGGGAGTCAAATTAAAATTTCCCGCATTCGATTTGTCAACGCAATCAGGAATAAAAGTGTAAATATAATCTCCGTTATCAAGCTCCGTAACATGACCAAATGCTGGGAGACTCAAGCAAAGCAAAAATAGTGAGACCCCGAATATTTTTCTTATCATTTCGTTATTTTGGTTTTTATATATTAGGTAATGGAATCTTCTAAAGTTTCGCAAAAACACAACCTCCTCTTGGTCTGGTAACCGATTTAGACAAATGGTCGAAAACTCCGCTTGACCAAAGGATGTACTTCTTGAGCAAAAGCGAGGATACGGTGTTCAACCTTGTGTCTGAGCAGACGCTTTATCGCCCAGTCGAATCGTATGAGTCTGTTGTCGTTCTCCATAACTATCGCAAGATTAAGTAAGGATATATCAAATGGAAATTAAATTTCTGGTAAAAGGTTTTATATCGCGAAAATAACTAAAAACAATCTTACTTCCAAATCTTTAAGCCGAGGAAGGTCGGAATTTATGAAAAAATCGGGTCTGAGGTAAAGCTTCCCCTATATGCTCAATGAAACTCTGCATTGGGGAATAAAAAGGAAGAGGGAATAAGTGATGGTTTAAATTCACTTATTCCCTCTTCTTCAAAGTGTCCGGGATGAGACTCGAACTCAC
>JAFLTX010000033.1 GCA_022509145.1 Muribaculaceae bacterium
AGGCGCCATCAGGAATAATGAGGGGGTGGGGTGGAGATGTCGGAAAAAAGTGTTATCTTCGCAAGGCAGATCAAATGCTGCTCCACCTTTTTCACGGAAAGGGGAGAAGCGGGAGGCGTCTGCAGCAATAATTTAGATTCAGCGCACTCAATGGAGCTTCGCACTCAAGAACTGACACGCTACATCCTTCCGCTCCGCGAGGGAGGCTCGCTGCCGGGGTTGGCCGAGGCCGACGACGGCTTCCGTTATGCCGTGAAATTCAAAGGTGCGGGCCATGGTGCCAAGGGCGTGGTGGCGGAATTGATCGGCGGTTTGGTGGCCAAGGCGCTGAAATTCAATGTGCCGGAATATGTGTTGTTGAGGCTCAATCCGTTGTTCGGAATCACGGAGCCGGACATCGAAGTGCAGGAGTTGCTTAAGAAATCGGAGGGCACCAACCTCGGGCTCCATTTCCTCGACGGGGCATATACGTTTGAGCCCACAGCCTACAACACCGACCCTCTCTTTGCCTCCAAACTGGTATGGCTCGACGCATTTCTTACCAACATTGACCGTACCCGCCTCAACCCCAACCTCATGATATGGAACGGAGAGGTATGGCTCATCGACCACGGAGCTTCCCTTTACTTCCACCACAGCGGCAAGGACCCGCTCCTGGCGGCCAAAGATCCGTTCCCCCATATCAAAAACCACATCATGCTCCCTTACGCTTCAAAACTGGAAGAAGCCGACAAGATAATGCGCCAGTCGATCACTCCGCGCACTCTCTCCAAAATAGTCGACCTCATTCCGGATGAGTGGCTGCAGGAGGAGCCGGTAATCGGTATCGTGGGTGACGAATATGTGATGCCGTCGGCAGATGTCGATTCGTCGGCAGCCACCTCTGTCGCAGCGAAAAGAGATGTTTACCGGCAATTCCTGACCGCCCGACTTGCCGACACCACACCCTTCGTAAGCCGGGCCATCGAGGAAAGAAAGAAATTAGGATACTAAAGAGCAGTTAGCAAATATCAAATATAAGGATATATAGAGGATTTGAGGATATGGCAGCGAAAGACGCGTCTCTTTACGAATATGCGGTGGTGAGATATGTGCCGCGGGTCGACCGGGAGGAGTTTCTCAACATCGGCCTGCTGATGCTGTGCAAGCGCCGCAAGTGGATGAAGGGGGAGATAGCCCTTGACGCCGCTCGCCTGAAGGCGCTGTATCCGGAGGTGGATCCTGAAATTCTTCAACTTCAGACCGCCCTCTTTACGCGCCAGGACGTGCCGTCGCCCCACCTCTCGGCGGAAGAACGCTACCGCTGGCTCGCCGCCGTAAAAAGCGCCGTAATCCAGGTCTCTCCCTCCCATCCCGGTCTCCTTCCATCCTCCGGGAAGCCCGATGCCACCCAAACCCTTAATTCCAACTCCGATTTGGAGGCCGAATTCCGTCGCCTCTTCTCCCAGCTGGTCCTGTAGCAGACCAGAGTAATCCACCGGACCCCCGAAACAAGCCTAAAAGAGACTCCCCGCCTCACGTTGGGGGCGCCCGTGGCCGGCCCACCAGACGTCAGGCGACTATAACATGGGTTGGGAAGTGGATAATCAGGCGGTATGGATTTCCGGGATACCGAGGGATTTCAGATAAGAGAAGATGCCGTCATAATATTCCGGACGGCGCGAAGTGTCGGGTGGCACTCCATAATCTCCCTCCGGGACCACGATTACGAGTCCCTGCCGCGCTCGGGTAAGAAGCACGCGATAGGCATTCAGTTGATAAGTCTGATTGATCTCTTTGAGTATCTTTTGCCAGTTTTTCCCACTGCGCAGTTGATGATGTTCCCACTTTGAATGAGCTGCATTCAGGCGCAAATCGGCATCCCAGGCCACGCAGGCCCAGTCGATCTCAAGACCCTGCACCTCAAATTCTGTAAGGGTGTCTTCCAATGCGTTGGAGGAGCGTATGTCATCGTCTTTCTCCAAAAACCAATGCACGAAATCAGGCTTGTATCTCACGTTGATATTTATCGCCTTAAGGCGCTCAGCCTTGCTGCAGGCCAACATGCCGATGCGTTCGTTGCCTCGTGCCTGATTTTTAAGCCAACGCTTTGCATCGCTGAGAGAGCGGGTGAGCACAATAGGATATTTTTCAAGCTCGCGAAGCACCTTCGCGGCCCTCTCTTTTTGTAGATTCAGAAGATGATGAATAAACTCGCTTACCCGTTCTGCCCTGAAAGACCTCATGCTGACGTCAAGGTGCAAAGAGCTCACTTCATGAATTTGCTCCCGAGAGATGGTAAGAGTTTCTGCAACGTGGACGTTCCGAATACTCCGGACTGTTGATGGCATTGCTGAAGTAGACATGCCAATCAGGGAAGCGTGTGTTGATAGCCTCTATCCAGGCCGGCATTCCTGCTTCACCCTTGTTTATCTCCTGGCCACCGCCTATAAGGCATATCACCACTCCCCAGTCTGGTTGACGGTCCATACAGGAGATGAGATAAGCCGGTTCGCTGTAAGGAAACTCCGGAATCCCTTTCTTTTCGCGCATAAAGCGCTGAAGTTCCTCCCGGGTCCAGGCCCGTTGAGCCTCATCGAAGATCGCCACATGATCGGCCGGAACATAGGCTTTGTCGCGGTGGCTCTCGAAATACCCCTCCTTGGGAATTATCTCATTTCCCTTGATTTCAGTGCCTTCAAGGTAAAGGTCGCGATAGTGGTGGATCATCTGGATGAACGACTTCACCTTGCTTCGGGCCTCCGTCTTGGTAACCTTTCCGCCGCAGGGGTCAGCCTTCGAACGTTCTACGAAGTCGCGGGCCAATGCTTCCTGAAGCACCCTTACGAGCGGATAATTCCCTGACAGATAGATGGCCTTTTCATCGTTGTTAAACTGGCGTATCGCCGTCTGCAATCCGATAAGTGTCTTCCCGGCGCCGGGAACACCGGTAACGAAACAAACGGCTTTCTGCTTATGGGTCTTGCAATGGGTGATGATGCGGTCGATCTCCGTCATCGTTGCCTCGATATTACCCTCGTGTTTGGTAATTTCGTCTACATTATGGCCGTTATACAATGCAATCGCGGCCTCGATAATTGTGGGAGTGGGTTCATAACCACCGCGCGCCCATTGTAAATCGGAGTCGCAGCCGTGATAAGAAGTAGCGGTCAGCAATACCTTCTCGATTACTTCGGAGAGCAGTGAGAGATTCACCTGCAGAGGTCGGAACACACCGTCGTCTCCTTCTTCAAGAGTCGTTATGCAATACTTATCCCGCTCCGAAGGGACCACAAGGATTGGCACCAAAGTGCGATCCAAGCTTTTAAGCTGGAAATTCTTAAGGTCGATGGCATAGTCCCACGTTTGCATTACTGCCTGATGGGAGAATTTGCTGTCGCTCGTTTTGAATTCAAGCAAAAAAATAATTCCGTCGATAACGAGAATCACATCGGCTCGGCGCCCCATGCGGGGGATGTTGTATTCAAAGAAGATGGATCCTCGGTCTGCGTAAGGCCGGAGAGTGTTTTTTAATGCTTGAATCTCTTCTATCCAGGAAGCCTTGGTTTTTCGATTGTCGTCATGAGGAGAGTTGCGCGAAATCGAGCCGTAGATTTCATCGTCGGAGCTTTCCAGGAAAGTCCGAATCGCATTGCCGTAATAATATCTCGTTGCGCTCATTTACCTCAATGATAAATCAACAATGCAAAATTATAAAAAATCCTCAAGGGTGGAGGTAATATCCTTCCACACTCAAGAAAAAATTTTCAAATTGCCCATTAAATAAAACAGATAGCACATTCAAAGGTCAAAATGAGCCGATAAATGAGCCGATAAATGGTCAAAATGCCACGATAAATGGTCAAAATGCCACGATAAATGACACGATAAAAGGTCACGAATTAAAGATTGTGTATTTGTTAAGGCATAAGGCAGGTTTAAGTGGCGTTCAGATTGCAGAAAATTTGAATCTCAGTCTAAGCACTGTTATGAGGGCTATAAAGAAACTTGTATCCCAAACTCTGATTGAATATCGTGGCTCTAAGAAGACCGGTGGTTATTATATCAATGACAACAAAAATTAATCTGCAAAGTAACTGAATATCAATATTTCCTGGCAGCGTGGCCCGGAAAAAGGGGGAGGGTGCTTCTCATGGGGAGAGGCACCCTCGGTATTGATGGACTTATTTTCGCGGCCCGGAAATCGGGCTTATTTAAACTGTCCGGAAATCCGGACTTTATTTCGTGGCCCGGAGACCGGGTTGAGCTTCGGGTTTTTGAGTGTAACCTCGGGAGGGTTAGAAGGATACTTGGAAGGTGGTCTGGATACGGTTGTCGTGGGCTTGGAGGCCGTCCATGTTTACACGGCGTCCCCAGATGTATTCAAGACCCCATGTGAAGAGATCGTTGATGTTGTAGAAGAAGTTGCCCAGGACATATTGTCCGTAGCGGTATTGGTCATCCCAAGGAGTGGTGCCGTTGTTATACTTGGGAGCATAGTTGCGCAGGTGGCTGTAGATTGCGGTGAAGAAGGCCTTGGGGCAAACGTTGTATTGCAGGCCGATGTAGCCGCCCCATGCCTTTACGGTTTCAAGTTCACCGTTCTTTGCCATGTTGGGCACCATGTCGAGCCCGCCGCCGGTGAGGTCTTCAAAATAGCTGGTCATACCTTTGCCGTATGCAGCCTGATAGTATCCGATGAGCTTGTTGCAGATGTTGAAGTTACCGGTGAGCTGCACGCCCCAGCCTGCTAGGTTTTTGTTCTGGTTGGTCACCATATCGCGATACTGCATATTGCGGAGCAGGGCGGAGAAACGGATGCGGTTGTTGTTGCCGAAATTCCATTGCAGATAAGCCGGTATGTCGGGAACACGCTGTGTTATGGTCTGGGTGTGGGTCGCATCGGTATAGCTTGCCATGGGCATTTCAGCACCGATTCCGACACCGAAGTGCTTGCCGAAGTTGTGGCGGTAGTCAAACTTGGCGTTGATCACCACTGTGAAAGAGTTGGGGCCGTCGTAGTCGATGGTGGTGGGATCGGCTGCAAGGTCGGTGAAAAGGCTGAATCCATAGCCGGCTTCAAATCCGCGGTAAGACACGTATGCGCTTCTGATCTGGGGCAGGTAGCCGTTGCCGAGAAGAGTGGCGTTGAGGTAGAAGCCGATCTTGTTGGGATTGTTGGGAAGGGCCACGAAGTTGAGGAAGAGGTCGGTTTGCTGGGCGCTGATTCCGAACCATCCGTTGTTCCCCTTGTTATAGTTGGAGCTTCCGGGCATCGGGATTGTGGCGGGGCCGAATTCGTTGGGGTTTTGAATCACGGAACCCCAGTCGTAGTTCATTGTAGCCTTCACCACGCCGCCGAAACCGAGATAGAATTTCTCGTTTTTGCCAACGATTGCAAATCTGGGGGCGTTGGGCGCGAGAGCGTCGGCGGGGGAATTTTCCACCATAGCCTCGTAGACTTTCAGGGAGTCTTCCACCTCGCCAACGATAACGTTGATCGGGAGCTGGCGATGGTTGGGGTGGACGTTTTGAGCCTGCGCTGTGGCGGCGAGAGCCGGGAGCAGGGCGAGCGTCAGGAGATATTTTTTCATAGTGGGTAAGCTTTAGTGATTAATGGTTTGCGGGGAGGAGGAAATGTTGGTGTTGTCGTCGTTGTTGTTTTGATAAGCCCCGGCGGTGGAAAATGAGGGTTCCACACGTCGGGGCTAAAAGTTATGTGGGAATCATTGGGCCGGTGCCTGCGGAGCTTCGGGAGGATTTGAATCCTGAGCTTCGGGCTTCTCCTCGGCGGGAGCAGCCGGTGCGGCGGGGTGCGCCGGAGCCGGTTCAGCTGGCGCTGCGGGAGCGGGCTGGGGCTCTGCGGGGGCAGGAGCAGCCTGGGCTGCCGGAGCAGGAGCGGCAACCGGGATTTCCGGTTTGATTGCCAGGTCGGTTACGTCGGCGAGAGTTTTCATCGACACGGGGCCGAAGTCGCCGTCTTGCCATTCCATTGCGCGTTGCACCTGTTCGGGAGTGGGCTCATAGCCGGCAGGCCATTTGGAGACGATGTCCGGCTGGCGACCTTCGATTTCCCAATTGAAGGGATAGAAGTCGGTGTTGGCATCGCGCCAGGAGGCTTTTCTTCTGTCGTAGACGATGAAGGGGACTGCCAGGAGCACGGCACAGCCGATGATGAGGATCACGATGTAGACCACGGGGCTGCCGGTGTTGATCTGTGAAGGCGGGAAGAAGCTGAGGATTGCGGCCAGGATTGCGCCAACAATACCTACGATTCCGATGAGCCATTTCACGAAGTCGCCGCCGGGCACTTTGAAGCCGCGTTTCACGTTGGGTTCCGTATGGCGCAGGCGAACGAAGGCGCCGTAGATGATCACAGCCATTATGAGATAAAGGATGGTAGACATCTGGCTGAGGATCTGGTAAGCCGATTCTACGCTCGGGAGGATGATGAGCACCAGCGAGAGCACGGTTACCCAAATACCTTGGATCCAAAGGAGGGGCACCTGGATGCCGTTTTTGTTGGTGCGCTGGAGCATCTTGGGGAGGTAGCCTGATTTACCCACGGCAAGGATACCCGTAGACGGACCTGCGATGATAACGCTTACCTGACCGATAACACCGAATGTGATGAAGGCTGCGATTACGTTGCCGAGCCAGGGCACTCCGAGGTGGGCCCAGAGGCTGTTGTAGGCAATCAGCAAGGATGCGAGCAGGTTGATGTCTTTTGCGGGTTCAACGAAACCGATGGCCAGAGTGCCGGCGATGAAGATCACCAGAATCACGATCACGGCCACGAAGACCGACTTCGGGAACGATCTGGCAGGGTCTTTCATCTGGTTTACGTGTACGGCCTGCATCTCCATACCGCCATAGAAGAGGAAGATGGATGCGGCGAGCACGATGGTTTCGTATTTCTTGAAGTCGGGCCAGAAAGGCTGAGTTGCATCGATGTTGTTGTGGCCGCCGGTGCAGATGTAGATTATACCGAGGATAATCAGGATCGCGCCAGGGATGATCGTGCCGAAAAGACCTCCGAGGGTGGAGAGCTTGTTGGCCGAACGGATGCCGCGGAAGGTGTTGAAAGTGCTGAGCCAGAAGACACCGAGCACGATGCAGAGCGTATAGATTTTATTTGCGGCCAGATGCTGGTCGAAGCTTTCAGGCCAGAAAATGTAAGCAAGCGATACTGCGGCAAACATCAGCACGGCGGGGAACCAAATCAGCACCACCATCCATTCCATATACATTGCGGCCCAGCCCCAGCGGGGCCCGAAGGCCTCGGCACACCAGCGGAAGAGACCGCCGCTGTTGGTATAGGTTGATGCGAGCTCGGCGCAGACAAGGGAGAAGGGCACAAGGAAAATGATTGCAGCCAGGATATACCAGAAAATGGAGGTATAACCGAATTCTGCCTGCGACGACAATCCGCGAAGACTGAGCACCGTGGTGATGGTAAGGATGGCCATACCGAGCATCGACAGATACTTCTTCTGATTTGTTGCCGGAGCAGCGGGTGTATTGTTTGTAGCCATAGGTAGGGGGTTTCGGTTGTTGGAAATGTAAGATTTTCAGCAAAAAAATTCGACGGGGGGTACGGTTTTGTATGGGACCGCCCCCCCCTATCGAAAAACCACTATTTAATAATGAACTTGAGCATTAGCTTTTCTTGCAGGGGTCCACTACGGGGTTGGCCATTGCGATGCGTGTGCCCACTTTGTAGTGTACGCCGGGTTGAGCCGTGAAGCAGACGTTGGATTTCTCTTCGAATACCATCACATAGTCTGAGCCGCCAAACTGGAAGTAGCTGATCTCTTCACCCTTGTGGAGAGTGCGGCCCACTTCAGCGGTAAGCACTACGCTCGAGACGTTGCTCATACCGATCGGGAGCACTGCCACCAGGCCTATCGGGCTGTCGATCACCACCAGACCGCGGGTCTGCATGAATTCGTAACCGGCAGTGTCGGGGGCTGTGATGTTGGAGTGAACCACTTTGTTCTTGCCCGGGTTTTCGGGGTCGGGAGTGGCGGTGATGTTGACGTAAGTCGTTCCCTGGATCACCTTTGCTTCGAGCACCTTGCCCGACACGGGAGCGTGCTGGCGGTGGTAGTCGTTGGTGTTGAGGAAGCTGTGCATCCACATTCCGCCTTTGAAGCGGTCTTTATATTCACTACCTTCGAGGAGCTCTTCGATCTTCCAGTAGAGACCCTTGCAGTTTACACCGGTGTCGGCGTTCACTTCCCATTGTCCTGAGAAAGTGGCCTCGGCTGCGGCAACGATCACATGGTCGTCGTCGATGGCTGCTATGGGGCGGTAGCCGGGCTTGGTGTAGCGTGCGAAGAATTCGTTGAATGATTTCCAACCGCCGTTGGGTTCAACATATTCGTCGAGGTTGTAGTTGGGGGCATCGCGGAAGCTCTGGAGAGTCTCCGGTGTGAGTGACTCGGGCTTGTCGAGGAATTCGCCCTGGGCGATCATATATCTCTTGAGCCATGCGCTGAGCGGAGTGAGCGGTTGCTCCTTGTCGTGAGGCACCACTGCGTTCTGGAGTTCCTTCACCGGACTTTGGTCGAAGACGAAGAAGAACTTGCAGAGATATTCGAGGCAGAGGTGACCCCAGCGGTCTTCACGCGGCACCCACGTTACGAACATATTGATCCATTTGAGCCAGCTGTCAAGATCTTTGATATCTTCCATTCCCGTAATGTTGTAGCTTACGGTCTTGGCGATGGCTTCTTTGAATTTGTCTTCCCAGCCGTTGTTTTTAATCATCGTGACGAGTTCCTGCACGATCGGTTGATATTGAGTTGCCATGATTCAGAATTTTTCTATAAAACTGTTAAACATAAGGTTTGGAATCACACTCGTCATATCAATAGCGACGAACAACGGGGAAAGCTTCTGCTACCTTTGTGCCCACTTTGTAGTGAACGCCGGGCTGAGCTGTGATGCTCACGTTGGAAGCCTGCTGGTAAACCGTTACGATATCTGAACCGCCAAACTGGAAGTAGCTGATCTCTTCACCCTTGTGGAGAGTGCGGCCTTCTTCGGCAGTGAGGACGATGGAGCTAACCTGAGCCATACCCATCGGGAGGACAGCAACGAGGCCAATGGGGCTGTCGATTACAAACAGACCTCGGGTCTGCATGAATTCATAGCCTGCCTGGTCGGGAGCGTCGAACTGACGGCGCATCACAACGTCGTGGCGTCCTTCGGTGTCACCCGGCACGGGAACTGCCTCTACCTGGAGGTAAACTGTGCCCTGGATAACGCGTGCTTCAACCACCTTGCCCGGAACGGGAGTGTGCTGACGGTGATAGTCGGTGGTGTTGAGGAAACTGTGTGTCCAGAGACCGCCTTGGAATTCACCTGCATAGGGGCTGCCTTCGAGGAGCTCTTCGATCTTCCAGTCGAGGCCCTTGATGTTAACGTGAGAGTTGGAGTTGATTTCCCACTGGCCGTCGAAAGTAGAGTCGGCCGGAGAAGTGATGATTGCCGGGTTGCCGATGTCGGCGATGGGACGGTAACCGGGTTTTGTGCGGCGGGCGAAGAGCTGGTTGTAGGTCTTCCAGCCACCGCGCGGGCAGATGTATTCGTCCATGTTGTAAGCGGGGCAATCGTAGAATGTCTTTACCGAAGCCGGAGTGATAGATCCGGGTTGATCCATCCAAGCGCCGAGAGCGATCACCCATTCGCGCATCCATGCACTCAGCGGGGTGAGGGGCTGCATCTTGTCGTGGGGAACCACTGCGTTCTGCAACTCCTTGACGGGGCTCTGGTCGAGGAGGAAGTAGAATTTGCAAACGTGTTTGTAAACCTCCTTGCCATAACGATTTTCGGTCGGAATCCAGCTGAGCTGAGCGTTACACCAGTCGATGTAGTCTTCGACGGTCTTGATGTCTTCCATACCGATCACTTTGTAGCTTTGAGCTTTCTTTAATGCTTCTTCAAATTTGGGACGCCAACCGTGCTGGTTCATCAGGTCGACAAATTTCTGCATTACGGGATGAAGTGTTGTTGCCATAGTACTAAATTTTTGATAGTTGAATTATATTGGTTAAAAATCACTTGCAGGGTTGCATTTTTGGTCGTGTTTATAAATTCAACGCCGCAGGGGTGGAAATGGTTCACGAAAAAATTGCCCAAACCGAGCAGAAAGGGGATTTTTAACATTTCGGCGCCTGACGAAACCGGCTGCTTTTTCAGCTGCCGGAAAGGGCAGAAAGCTGCCGGGAATGGATTGTCAGTGAGGGGATTAGTCAGCGAGAAGGGGAGGAGGATTCCGCCCAAGGATAACACCCGGAGACAAACCTTGAAATGACGAATTCGCGCGAATAACAAATGGAGCGAGCAAAATGCTCACTCCCGAAACAAACATTGGGGGAGTTGTCAGTTGTCAGTTTTCAGCTGTCAGAGCTCGGCAGCTGGCTTTTCGGCGAGGGGGCTGGTTAGAGGGGGGAGAGGTCGAAGCCGGCGTTTCTGACGGCTTCGGCTATGGCGGCGGGGGAGGCGTCGCCTTCCACCAATGCCATACCGGATGCGAGGTCAACGGAGACTTTCTCCACTCCGGCTACTTCGGCGATGGCTTTCTCGGCCGAGGCGCGGCAATGCGCGCAATTCATTCCGGAAATTTTGTATTCTTTGACGTTCATATTCTCTGGGGTGTTTAAGTTGTTGTCCATAACGTTGCAATGGGCCCGGGCAAAGTCTCTTCTTCGTATCAACTTCTTCAGGGCCGAATATGCTATGAGGAGAGCGAGCAGGATCGAGCAGGCTGATTCAAACCATCCGAAGTGGGCATGGCAGTGGCCGTGGGCGGCGAGGGTGCGGGGCTCGAACCAGGCCGCGGGAAGGCAATAATCGATGAGCAGGCCGAAGACGATGGCCGTAATCACCACCGAGGCCACATAGATGGCTGTGGCCTTGCGGCCCTGCGTGCGGTTGAGAATCACGATGGATGCGAAGTTGACGGCGGGGCCGGCCATCAGGAGTACGAATGCCACCCCGGGGGTGAGGCCCTTCAGCATCAGCGACATGGCTATCGGGATTGACCCCGTGGCGCATATATACATCGGCACGGCGATGAGCACCACAATAAGCATGGCGCCAAGCGGGAATTCGCGGAACCCCACGAACCATTCGTCGGGGACGAAGACCGTGATGAGAGTGGCCACTACAAGGCCAATCACCAGCCACTTACCGATGCTGTCGATCATATCCACAAAGCCGTAACGAACGGATTCGATAACTTTATGATGCAGCGGCCGCGAGTCTTTGCCGAACTCCTCCGCGGGCTTGGGGGCCTCTTTCTGCTCGGAGTCGGGGTCGCACTTCCCGACGGCATACCCGCCGGCCACGGCGCAGACGAGCGCTGCCACGGGGCGCGTGAGGGCGAAAGGGAGGCCGAGCAGGGAATATGTGGCGGCAATCGAGTCCACACCCGTCTGGGGCGTGGCTATGAGGAAGGAAGTAGTGGCGGCCTTGGAGGCGCCTCCTCTGCGGAGCCCCACAGCCGTGGGAAGCACGCCGCAGGAGCAGAGCGGCAGGGGGATGCCGATGGCCGCGGCCTTGACCACCGTCTTGAGCCCGTTGCCCGAAAGATGACGCAAGAGAGTCTGCTCCGGGATGAAGACGTGGAGCAGTCCCGCGATGATGAAGCCCAGCAGAATGTAGGGCGACATCTCGTTGATTACGTTGAAGAAAGATATGGCAAGAGCGTTGAAATCCATTTCAGTTGAAATTTTTCAATGCAAAGATAACCCGGTTTCGGTGAAACCGGGTTGCAAAGTGAGGCCTGAAGAAAACCGGCCTTTCGGAATTTTGACTTTCAGGGCTTGCGAACTGCGAATTCGCGGGCTTAGAAGTAGAAGATGGTATAGAGAGCGCCGCCGAGGTTGTCTGTGCCGAAACCGGCGCCGCTGTTGCCCGGCGAGACGAGGTCGGTGCGATTCTCCACCTTCTGGTAAGCCTGGTTGAAACCTTCGCTCTTCACGTAAGCCTTGGATGAGAAGCTGCCGTAAGCATAGAGGTCAACGGAAGCACCCAGAGCGATCTTCTTGCCGACAAACCACTCGATGCCCACGCTGCCGTAACCGCCGAGCGCACACGAGGGGCCCTGATAGTTGACGGCCGTGACGCGATAGCCGGCCGGCTGCGGACCCGGATAGCTGAGCTCGGGGCTGGTGAGCGGGTTCTGGTTGAAGTCGGTGAGCTTGTTGCCGTAGGAATAGGTGGCTTTCTTGGTGGAGAACCCTACGAGGACGCCGAAGCCGAAGATACCCTGCACGCGGCGTTTACCCAGGCGATATTCGGCGCCGAGCATAAACGTGCATCCTGATTCGGTAAGGCGGCGTGTGTCCGTCACTTTCGCATCCGAGTTGGGCTCGAGGAAGGTGCCGAGCTGGTCTTCCACATAGTAGCGCGACGTCTGATTCTTCAGACGGAGACCCACGTTGACTTTTGCGGCCCACTTGTCGGTGATCATATATTTACCCATGATCGAGACGTTGGGCTTGATATACATGTCTTCGGTGTCGTAGATAAACGGAGATCCGCCCACACCTTCGGCCGAGTATTTGTCGCCGTCGGAGAAAGATTCGCCGATGGTCTTGACAATGGGGATGAGGTCGATGCCGAGGGCGAAGTCGCCTTTCTTAGGGAGATAGGGGTTCTCGTCAGGGCGGCCGTCGCGGTCGTGGCGCGGGCCGGGCTGGGCCATTGCAGCCGGAGCTACGGCCAATGCCGCCAGCAATGCGATTACGATTTTCTTCATCTCTTATTCCTCCTCTTCTTGTAAGCTTTCGAGCAGGTCGGCGAGCCAACGGTCAGACGTTACGAAAGCGTAGGGGTTGTAGGTAGATTCGCCGAGGTCGTCGCTTGTGGCGTTGAATACGAGCACTTTGGCTCTGAAGCTGCGTGCCACGTTGGAGGTGGGGTAGCTGAGAGTGCCGTTGGAGGTGTAGAGCGGCTCGTACCATCCGCGTAGGGTGGTGGGAGTGTAGTCGGTATACGTGCCGGCAGCGTCGCCGTTGCTGAACGATTTTGTGACGGGTTCGTAGTGGGTGAAGGTGCCGTCGCAAGTGAGGGCCTCCACGGTGTAGCTGAACGAGGTGGGGAATTCCTGCACTGGCACCTGGAGAGTAAACTCTCCGTTGGAATTGGTGGTGGCGTTGTAGGTCACGGGTGTCGAAACGCCGTCGTATGTGATGGTGAGGATGAGGTCAACATTGGGGGCCGGTTGCCACACATTGTAGAGCGTGGCGTTGCGATACCCTTCGAGCTGGCCGGTGGTTTCGTTGTAGAGAGGCTGGGGAGCCACGTAATATTCGGCGTTGCGGCCGATCTGGCCGGATACGGCTGCATATTCCGTGAAGCCCACGAATTCGTCTTTGGTGCTCGTGACGGCACATTCCATATCGCAGAACACGATGGAGTGGCTGCGCACGGATTTGGTGGCGATGCCGCGGTATACCACGGCTTCCTGCTTCTCGTAAGTCTCGCCGTTCTTGATGTCGATGAAGGAGTGGACGCCTTCAAAGTCGGCTGTGCGGATGTTTACGGTGACATCCTTCTCGGGCGCGGGCACTTCGATCGAGTAGTTGCCCTGGGCGTCGGTGACGGTGGTCAGCTCGGTGATCCCCTTGAGCGAGGAGTCGTAGTCGGCGTTTTGCACGGTGATGTATACCGGGAGATGGGCCGCGGGTTTATAATCGTAGACGAATTTGCCGTCTACCAGTTCGGTGCCTTGGTTGTAGAGCACGGTGCCTTTGATCACGGCACGGCCCGGGACATCTTTGATGTCGAAGGAGGTCTGGTCGGTGCAGGCGGTGGCCATCAGCGCCACGATGCCGGCACAGAATAAAGCTTTAAGATTTTTCATTTTTTGAACGATTTGTTAGATATTGGGGGCAAAATTAGAAAAATTTCTATAACTTTGCAATTGCTAATAAATTCCAGAACATAACGGATGCTAAAGAGCAACACAACGAGCGCAAGCACCCGGAGAGTGGCGACCGTAGGGACGTTTGACGGCGTGCATCGCGGCCACCGCAGAGTGCTGCAAATGGTTAAGAGACTGGCCTCAGAACGAAATCTTGAGCCATTGGTTGTCAGTTTTGATCGTCATCCGCTTCAGACTATCGCCCCGGAGAGAGTGCCGGGGTTAATTCAATCTCCTTCACGCCGCGCCAACATTCTCTATAAGGAAGGATTCCAGTTGCTTACACTTGAGTTTACCCCCGCGCTGGCCCGGCATACGGCCGAGAGCTGGCTCGAGCTGATGCACCGTCAGCACGGCGTAGACGCCCTGGTGGTGGGCTACGACAACACTTTCGGCAGCGACGGCACGGCGATGGAGCTCGCCGACTACAAAGCGATTGGCGCGAGAGTGGGAGTGGAGGTGATCGAAGCCCCTGTGGAGCCCCACGTCTCGAGCTCGGCCATCCGCAAAGCGGTGGCCGCGGGCGATGTGGAGGCAGCATCGCGAATGCTCGGCTATCCCTTCAGCATCACGGGCGAAGTGAGACCCGGGAAGCAGCTGGGAAGCTCGCTGGGATTCCCTACGGCCAACGTTTGGCCGGCCTACAGAGCCCAATTTCCGGCAAACGGCGTCTATTGCGTGGACGTGGAGATGCCCGACGGCTCGCTGAGGCGGGGAGTGGCCAACATAGGGCGCCAACCCACCGTGGCCAACAACGCTCCGGTGGCGCTGGAGGTGCATATACCCGGAATAGAGGGGGATCTCTACGGAGAGACGCTCGACGTGAGATTTCTGCGCCGGCTGCGCGACGAGATTAAATTCGACTCCCCGCAGGCCCTCGCACGGCAGATAGCCCTCGATGTGGAAGAGGCGTTGCAGGAAGGTGAAAATTAAAAGTTTAGCCTGAAAAAAGAGCGCCGATAAATTTGAAAAATATTAAAACACGATATATATGGAGATAATCAACTTTGCAGAGACTCCGAGCCTTGTGAGCCGCTACATGCTTGAGCTTCGCGATGTCAACATCCAGAAAGACCCCATGCGTTTCCGCAGAAACCTCGACCGCATAGGGGAGGTGATGGCCTATGAGATTTCGAAGACTCTCAGCTACAATAAGGTAGAGGTGCAGACACCGCTCGGCACGGCCGTTTGCGACGACATCGCCGACAAGGTGGTGCTTGCCACGATCCTGAGAGCGGGGCTGCCGTTTCATCACGGATTTCTGAGCTATTTCGACCGCGCGGAGAATGCCTTTGTGAGCGCCTACCGCCGCTACAAGGAGAAGGGCGACAGCTTCGACGTGCTTGTGGAGTATCTCGCATCTCCGTCGATCGAGGGGAAGACGCTGATAATCGTTGACCCGATGCTGGCTACGGGCTCGTCGATGGAGCTGGCCTTCGAGGCGCTGAAGCTGAAGGGGGAACCGGCCAAGATCCACGTGGCCTCCGTGATAGCGTCGCGCAAGAGCGTGGATTATATCTCCTCTCATTTCCCGGCCGAGAAGACGTCGGTATGGATCGGTGCAATCGACGATGAAGTGAACTCCCACAGCTATATAGTGCCGGGGCTTGGCGATGCCGGCGACCTGGCCTACGGAGAGAAACAAGATGGTAATTGAGAGGGTAGATATCCTTGATTTCAAGAACATCTGCGAGACGCGGCTGGAGTTCTCGGAGGGCGTGAACTGCCTTCTGGGGCGCAACGGCATGGGCAAGAGCAATCTGCTTGAGGCGCTCCACTTCGTGTGTATGGCGCGGCCGATGACGTCGTTGCCCGACGCGGGAATGATACGCCACGGCGAGAATACCGCAAGCGTGCAGGCTGCATTCCGGATGGACAACGGCTCGGCCGAAAAGGTGACGATAGCCGTGACGCGCGGCAAGGGGAAGAGCTTGAGGCGCAACGGGAAAGAGTATCCGCGCCTTTCGGACCACATAGGGCGCTTCCCGATAGTGAGCGTGACGCCGGCCGATGCCGAGCTCGTGGGCGGCACGGCGCAGGAACGCCGGAGGATGGCCGACATGGTGCTCTCGCAGGCCAATCCCGCTTATCTGACCCAGCTGATCCGCTACAACAAAGCGTTGCAGACCCGCAACTCCATGCTGAAGGCCGGAGTGGCTGACCCGCTGCTCTATGAGAGTGTGGAGACGCTGATGGCGGAGTGTGCCGCTGCCATCCACGGCTGGCGCAGAGAATGGGTGGAGCAAATCAAGGGTGAGATAGCCGACAATTACCGCTTCATAGCCGCCACCGACGGCGAGCTGACCATTGAGTATCAAAGTTCGCTCAACGATGCCGGGATGGAGGAGATTTTTGCCCGTAACCGGAAGCGCGACATGATGCTGGGCCACACTTCGGCAGGCATTCACCGCGACGACATAGTGCCCGTGCTCGACGGGTTCAGCCTGAAAAGTTTCGGCAGCCAGGGGCAGGTGAAGACTTTCACCATAGCCCTGAAGCTCGCCATCTTCAATTACCTGAAGGCCACCGGTGGAGAGACCCCACTGCTGCTGCTCGACGACATTTTCGACAAGCTTGACTCCTCGAGGGTGGGGCGCATCATGGAGCTGGTGAGCCGCTCCGACGCCTTCGGCCAGATATTTATCTCCGACACCAACCGCGAGCACCTCGACGAGACTTTGGCGTCGCTCTCGGGGCCGAAACAGCTGATTATGGTGGAAGACGGCGTTTTCAACGTGCAGCAGTAGCAGGAACAGTACACAAGAACCCGTAACAGAGAATAAACCATGCAACGCCACGAACCCCAAAGCCTGGGCGACCTCCTTCGCCGCGAGATGGAGATGAGCCGCAGCGGTCCGCTGATCGACGAGGTGGACGCCATCAATGCGTGGCCGCTGGTGATAGGCGAGGGGATAGCGGCCAAAACGCTGAAACCGAGGATGAAAAACGGCCTGATGACTATCAGGGTGCCCTCGGCGCCGCTTCGCCAGGAACTGAACATGATGCGTGCCGCCATTGCCCGCGCCATCAACACCGAAATCGGTAAAGATACTGTAAAAGAGTTAAAATTCATAGGCTTATGACCCACTCCATAAAGGCTCAGCTCCGGTTTAACGACATCGATATCCTGGGCCACCTCAACAATACAGTCTACTTCTCGCTCTACGACCTCGGTAAGGCCAAATATATGGAGTCCATAGGGTTGCGCGACGAGGATATGGCGCGCCCCGACTGTGTGATAGTCGACATCCATTGCAGCTATTTCATCCCCGTGAAATATGGCGACGACATCGACATCGTGACGCACTGCTCCCACATCGGCGATAAGAGCTTCACGCTGCATCAGCAGATGGTTGACGGCGAAGGGCGCGTGCGCTCTGAATGCAGCTCGGTGATGGTCTATATCGACCGCGCCACCGGGCTTTCGGCGCCGCTCCCCGAAGCTTACCGCCGAAAGATTGAAGATTTTGAACACTTATGAGCCTCCGCGCGTTTATATATTAGATTCAACTTTTCCGCAAGTCCGGCAAGGGGCGCCACAGCCTGAGGCGGGAACTTGCGCAAAACATTATAGAAAACAAAGAGAGATGAAGAAAAATAATAAGACAGCGGCGAGCCCCGCGGCACCGCTCACCGAAAAAGACCGCCTTATACTTGAGGAGGCCGTGGCCACACGCAAGACGGCTCACGATTTCGCCCAGAAAGAGCAATATACCGACGCGCTCGAACGCATCATTGCGGCCCTGAAGGGGCTGAGAGATTTCTCAGACTATGAGCGCCGCGAGTTCAAGGAGCTGATGGTGGTGCTTCTTTTCGACCTGGCTGAGGTGCACTTCAACCTCAAGGATTACAAGCAGAGCGAGAAAGAACTGGAGACGCTCTTCAAGGTACTGGACGGACTTTTGAAGCTTGATGCCGAGCGCTTCGGCCACCTCCATATCCTGGCCATGGAGCTCTCGACGCGTATCCTGCGTTCGCGCCGAAAGGTGATGGATATGCTGGTGAAGCAGAAAATCAACGCCGAGCAGCTGTATGAGAAAGTGAATCAAGGCGTTGTGGCAGCCACCGACAAGCTCGTGGAATCGCTCCGCAAGGTGGGGCAGCTGCTTGCGGCGGCCGGCGACTATCGCGAGGCGCTGAAGTTTTATGCCGAAGCAGTCAAGTTTTCAAAGAAGCGCACCGGCAAGATGAGCCGCAAGGAGGTGAAACTCTCCATCGAGATGGCCGAAGTGATGATGCGCGTAAGGCAGCTGCGTCCGCGCGCACGGCGCCTGCTGGCAGCCCTGCTCAAGCATGCCATCGCGCTCGAAACCGTGGAACTGGAAGAGGAGATCCTCACCCTTACAGAGATGGTGGAAAACCAGATAGAAAACGAGCCGCGCTGGAAGCAGTTTTTCCTGCTCGTGGCCGGGAAAGGCGGAAAGAAGAAAGACGCCGAGAAGAAGTGATTCTTTATCGTTTCTTACCCCCTTTCTGCGCCTAAAAAAGCGTAAAGAAGAAAATGTCGACAATACTCAATACCAACGGGGCCCGGCTTGAGATTCCTGAGCCGGCCTCGACAGATTTTACCTTTCATATCGTAACCGCCGACTGGAACCCCTCTATCACATATGCACTGCGCGACGGTGCCGTTGAGACGCTTCGCAAGGCGGGAATCAAAGGGGAGAACATACGGCTTCACTCCGTGCCTGGCACCGTGGAGCTCGTCAACGCCGCCGCCATGCTGGTAAATCGCTGGCAACCCTCGGGGGTGATCATCATCGGCTGCGTGATAAGAGGCGACACGCCGCATTTCGATTACGTATGCCAGCAAGCGGCGCAGGGCGCAGCCATCCTGAATGCCCGCGGCGAGACGCCCGTAACCTTCGGGGTGCTCACCGTCGACAACCTTGAGCAGGCGCAGGAACGCGCCGGCGGTGCGCTGGGCAACAAAGGCGCCGAAGCAGCCTGCGCGGCCATCCTCATGGCCAACCTCCACGCCATCTGACCCCTCCCAAAGAAGAGTTGATATGGGGATGTTATGTCGGGATTTTTATGTAAATTTGTCGGTGTTAACCATTGAGATGTGACTATGAAGAGATTGCTTTTGTTGGTGGTGGTTGCGATGTTGGCCGCATTCGGTTTGGCTTCTTACGCGCAGAGCGAGACGTCAGCCGTTCCCGCTGAACCGGCGGCAGAGGAAAGCGTACTGCCGGTAAAGGCCCCTGAAGCAGAGGAACTTACACCCGATAAAATTTATGAATCTGTGGACGAGCCGGCTGAATTCCCAGGCGGAACAGCGGCGATTAACAAGTGGCTTTGGAGCAATCTCAGGTACCCGGAAGCAGCCCAAGAAAACGGTGTGCAGGGGAGAGTGATAGTAAGGTTTGTAGTTGAAAAAGACGGGAGTATCGCAAATATAACGGTATTGAAAGGGGTTGATAAAGATCTTGATAGTGAAGCCGTTAGAGTCGTAAAAAGAATGCCGAATTGGATTCCTGGTAGAAAAAACGGTGAAGCTGTAAGGTCTTATTATATCATGCCGATTACATTTTCATTGTAGCAACAATAAAACGACGTGTTATTAGGCCGGCCACTGTTTTTGCATAACTTTTAATTAGAGGCTGAAATGGCGAGGAGGATTCTGATCGCCCCCGACAAATATCGCGGGACACTCTCCGCCCGGGAGGCTGCCGAGGTGATTTCAGGAGCTCTCGGCCCCCGCCGGTGCATGTTGCTGCCGATGGCCGACGGCGGGGAAGGCACAGCCGAATGCATCGCCGCAATGAGGGGTAACTGGCAGGAAGTGCAGAAAGGTGTCTTTTTCAATGCGGAGGATGGTATAATCGCCATAGATTCTTCAGCGATAGTAGGTTACGAATCGGATGAATTCAATATGCCGCCACTGCTTCGGTCTACGGCGCCGCTCGGGAAGGCGTTGAATAAATTGTATCATGACTTCCGCCCACGCAAGATTTATCTCGGCATAGGGGGCACGGCGTGTTGCGACGTCGGCGAAGGGTTGATGGGGGAGCTCAACCCGGAAGTGGCTTGGAGGGAGGTGATTGTAGGACTGGCCGATGTGGCCGTCCCGCTGCTTCCCGATGAAGCCTCGAGGCTCTCGGCCTTGAGCTTTTGTCGCCAAAAAGGGTTTTCTGATGTAGAGATAAACGAGACAAAAGAGCGATTGGAGCGGCTTGAGCAAACCTACGGGAAAGCCCGTTCGCCCTACGCGGGCGCGGGCGGTGGATTGGGATATGCCGTAGCGCATCTGATTGGAGCTCAGTGTTATGCAGGTGCGGAGTGGCTGCTTGAAAGAGCGGAGGTCCCGTGGGAGGAACTCAGCTGCGTGATAACAGGGGAGGGGTGTTATGACGAGCAGACCGAGAGTGGCAAAGTGGTGGCAGTAATGGCTCGCGCAGCCCGGCATCACGGCATCCCATGCTATTGCCTGGCCGGAACCACCAATATAAAATGTGAACAGCATACTCGCGGTGAAAAGAACCATCAATCCGCTGAAACACTGCGCGTAATATCTTGCGATGAGTACTTACCTCACCTCCCGTTGACGCCCGAGACCGCACGCTTGCGACTCGCCATGGCAGCCGAAAACCTCACCGCCCAACTTACCGACAACCCTCCGCTCTGAACAAGCGACCCATCCCGAAAAACCCAGGGAATAAGAGAAGGAAACTCTGCTACTCAAAATATAATCCTTTAGATTCAAGATCGAAGTGCAAAACACCTTGATTCAAGATCGGAGTGTAAAACACCTGGATTCAAGATTGAAGTACAATACACCTGAATTCAAGATTGAAGTGTAAAAATTTTTGAAATTTTTGAAAAACTTCCCCCAAAAATTGTACAATTCAAGATAAAGCATTAACTTTGCCAATCCAAACGAGCCCAGGTGGCGGAATGGTAGACGCGCTCGTTTCAGGTGCGAGTGGTGAGAGCCG
>JAFLTX010000034.1 GCA_022509145.1 Muribaculaceae bacterium
CAGGTTTCAATGTCTCCGATTGAAGAGGAAATACCTGTTGAGGTAATTCTGGAAGCTACCAACACTACGATGACCCACGAATCGGTGAACATCCAGTACAGCATCTTTACCGACATTGAGGAAGACAACATCAGCTATCAGCTCTTCGTTACCGGCAACGGCGTAGACTTCAACACAACTGTAGACTCTGCTTCAGGTGAAATCACAGTTCCGGGTCTCAAAGGGAACACCGCTTACACTCTGGAGGTAACCGCTCAGGTAACCGTAAGTAACCAGGCTTACTCATCTAACGCAGTAACACTGGAATTCACCACTCCGGCCAGCCCGTTGGTAAGCTACCTCGGCGTTGACACAAGCGGCGCATGGCCCAGCTCTTATAATCCTGATTATCCGATCTTCTCGGAAAACAAGGGACAGAGTTTCGAAGGCACTTACACCTTCCAACCGGGCACCAGCTTCAACATCTGGTATGCTACAAATGTAGCAGTTGGCGATGAAGTAAGAAACATTCAACCTTTCGGGCCGATTGACAGCGATTATGACGGTGTAGAAGAATTCCTTAACTTCTCTGCTGACGTAACTGAATTGACCTATACCAGCATCTCGTTCGCTTACGCTCCCGCTCGCTGGACTCTCCAAGGTGACAAGGAACTTGAACTCCACATTCTCTTTGACCTCGGTACAAGGAAAGTAGTAATCACCAACCTTACCGAGAGCGAGGCTCCGGCACCGGAGGTAACTCTGCAGCCCGGTCCTATCTCACAGGGTGGCAACGAGAACGTGAACCAGTCAGGTACCATCGACAACGAAGCAAAGACCATCAACATGCAGACTTCGAAAGCTTATGCTTACGTTTACCTGGAAGGTGTGCCCGAAGGAGCAACTGTATGGTACAAGCTTGAGGATGTATCATCTATAACGGGCGCTATGCTCATGGCTCTCGAAGGTTACCAGAAGGCTGAATACGTAGAATATACCACCGATGACGACGGCAATCCCGCCGGCGACAAAGAATGGAGAATTCCTTTGGCCTCCAACTCGGCAGGTGTGCTTGACGTTTACTACGAACTCGCCAACGGCCAGAACACAACTCCGGTGACCTACAGCTTCATGGTTACCAAGACTACCCCGACAGGTGTAGACGGCATCAATGCCGACGAGGATGGCGCAGAATACTTCACTCTCCAGGGCGTGAAGGTTCAGAACCCCGAAAGAGGTATCTACATCCGCGTTATCAACGGTAAAGCCGAGAAGGTAGTGCTTTGATCGAGACTCACGCGTATGGCCAAGCCATACGGGCATGATAAAATAAGGCTGCGAAAATCGCAGCCTTATTTTTTGCGCCCTCACCAGCTACATACGCTCGGGGACTTCGATGCCGAGGAGGGAGAGGGCCGTGCGGAGGGTGCGGGCCGTCTCGGAGGCAACGTGCAGGCGCAGGTTGCGCGCCTCGACGTCTTCTTCTTTCATCACAGGGTAATCGTGATAATACTGGTTATACTCCTTGGCGAGGTCGTAAGCATAGTTGGCGACGAGGGCCGGTGAGAAGCCGTCGGCCGCTTCCTTCACCACCCCGGGCAACGAGGCGATCTTGCGTATAAGCGTGGCCTCCTTTACGTTGGGGAGGGCTTTCTCCGCGCCGAGCGGAGTGAGCTCCACGCCCTTCTCGGCAGCGTTGCGCAGCAGGGAGCGTATGCGGGCATACGTGTACTGCAGGAAGGGGCCTGTGTTGCCGTTGAAGTCGATGCTCTCGGCGGGATTGAAGAGCATGTTTTTGCGCGGGTCTACCTTGAGCAGGAAGTATTTCAGGGCACCGAGGCCCACCATGCGGCACACTTCTGCCGCCTCCTCGGGGGTCATGGAGTCGAAATGGTTGCCGGCAGCCTCGCGTGCATCGGCCACCATGGAGGCGATGAGGTCGTCGGCATCCACCACGGTGCCTTCGCGGCTCTTCATCTTCCCGGCGGGGAGCTCCACCATACCGTAGGAGAAATGCACGAGGTCTTTGCCAAACTTGAAGCCGAGCCTGTCGAGCAGGATCGAGAGCACCTTGAAGTGATAGTTCTGCTCGTTGCCCACCACGTATACCATCCTGTCGATGGGGAAGTCTTCGTAGCGCTGCTTGGCGGTGCCTATGTCCTGGGTCATGTAGACGGAGGTGCCGTCGCTGCGCAGCAGCAGCTTATGGTCGAGACCTTCGGCGGTGAGGTCGGCCCATACGGAGCCGTCTTCCTTGCGGTACATCTTCCCTTCCTTGAGACCCTGGAGCACGATGTCCTTACCCTCGAGGTAGGTTTCGCTTTCGTAATAGATTTTGTCGAAATCCACGCCGAGCGCCTTGTAAGTCTGGTCGAAACCGGCGTAGACCCACTGATTCATCATAGACCAGAGCGCGCGCACCTCGGGGTCGCCGGCCTCCCATTTGCGAAGCATCTCGCGGGCCTCGAGCATGAGAGGCGCCGAAGCCTCGGCCTGCTCGTCGGTCATCCCCTGCTCTTTCAGGGCGGCGAGCTCTTCGCGATATTTCTTGTCGAAGAGCACGTAGAAGTCGCCGATGAGATGGTCGCCTTTCTTCCCGGTAGACTCCGGGGTGGCGCCTTCGCCCCACTTCTGCCAGGCGAGCATCGACTTGCAGATGTGGATGCCGCGGTCGTTTACGATGTTGGTCTTCACCACCTTCTTGCCGTTGGCAGCGAGGATGCAAGCCAGGGAGTAGCCGAGCAGGTTGTTGCGCACATGGCCGAGGTGGAGAGGCTTGTTGGTGTTGGGCGAGGAGTATTCCACCATCACGAGCTCGGCGTCGGGGCCGGGACGTGTGATGCCGAATTCGGGCGTGGCCTCTATGTCGGCGAGGGTTGAGAGCCAGAAGTCGGGACTCACGGAGATGTTGAGGAACCCTTTCACCACGTTGAACTGTCCCACGGCCGGCACGTTGGCCTTGAGCCAGTCGCCGAGCTCCTGGGCAGTGGCTTCGGGCAACTTTTTGCTTGCGCGCAGGAACGGGAACACCACCACGGTGAAGTCGCCGGCAAATTCTTTGCGTGTCTCCTGGAGCTGGACAGCATCCGGGGCCACGTCGGCATCATATAGGGCTTTGAGGGCAGACAAAACGCCCTCGGCGAGAATTTTTTCCAGTGTCATTGGGAGTTGTCAGTTGTCAGTTGTCAGATTTCAGACTATATATCAATTTTCAATTTTTTTGGGATTTAACACTACGGGGAGAGGGGTAAAAAAGGAGCCTACAAAAAATGCGGCTCCTTTTATGCTTAGGCGTCTTGACAATTATTTGCCGAGACCAGCACCAGCTTTGAATTTCACAACCTTGCGAGCCGG
Source organism: Muribaculaceae bacterium (assembly GCA_022509145.1). Lineage (GTDB taxonomy): Bacteria > Bacteroidota > Bacteroidia > Bacteroidales > Muribaculaceae > Lepagella. Next base: position 3,334 of record JAFLTX010000034.1, read on the forward strand.
AATCTGGATGGCTTCTTTTGTGCGGGGGTTGTGGCCTGTGCGGGCGGGTTTTTCAACAACTGCGAATGTGCCGAAACCGATGAGCTGCACTTTGTCGTCGTTGGCGAGAGCCTGAGAGATAGATTCGAGTGTAGCTTCGAGGGCAGCCTTGGCGGCAACTTTTGTCAAACCGGCTTTTGCAGCGATTTCGTTGATAAGATCTGTTTTAGTCATGGTTGATAATTGTTTTATGGGAGGGTTGAGACTCCCCGTTTAGTGTTATTGCGAGCAAATTTAGTTTATTTTTCTGATACTTACAAATAATTTTATTAAATTTGTGAGCCAATGTAGAACGGGTAAACCGCCTTATATTGGCTAACAACCTAACACACAGACAAATAACCATAAATCATACAACCATGTTTAAGAATCAACCCAAGGGCCTTCTTCCTGCCGCTCTGAGCAATATGGGCGAAAGGTTCGGCTACTACATCATGAACGCGGTGCTGGTTCTCTTCCTCTGCTCGAAGTTCGGGCTCGACGAGGTGACCAGCGGCATCATCTATTCATGCTTCTACGCGGGCATCTACGTATTGAGCCTTGTGGGCGGTGTGATTGCCGACCGCACTCAAAACTACAAGCGCACCATCATCCAGGGTCTCTGCATCATGACTCTGGGCTACTGCGTGCTCGCCATCCCCATCTTCGCCACTCCGGAAAACAGGAGCTGGCTTCTGGTGCTCACCTGCTTCGCGCTCTTCATGATAGCCTTCGGCAACGGCCTCTTCAAGGGTAACCTGCAGGCCATCGTGGGCCAGCTCTACGACAATCCCACCTACGCCACCCAGCGCGACTCGGGATTCCAGATTTTCTATGTATTCATCAATGTGGGCGGCGTGATAGCTCCGTTTGTGGCCCCGATGCTCCGCAGCTGGTGGCTCGGCACCAACGGATTGGCCTACAACGCAGACCTCCCGGCTCTCTGCCACCAATATCTGAGCGTGACCGACAGCATGGACACCCAGAACCTCAACAACCTCTATGCATTGATCACGGAGGTAGGCGGCAACGCCTCGGCCAACATCTCGGAGTTCTGCTCGACGTATCTCAACGTATTCAACACGGGTATCCACTACTCGTTCATAGCCTCTGTAGCGGCGATGCTTATCTCGCTGACAATCTTCTGGTGTACCAAGGGTATGCTCCCGACTCCGGGCCGCAAGGAGAAAGAGGAGAGCATCAGCTACTCGGCCGAGGAGAAAGCAGCAATGGCCAAGGAGATCAAACAGAGAATGGCGGCGCTCTTCGCCGTGCTCGGCATAGCCATCTTTTTCTGGTTCTCGTTCCACCAGAACGGCACCTCCCTCTCGCTCTTCGCCCGCGACTTCGTGAAGACCGACAGCGTGTCGCCCGAGATCTGGCAGGCTCTGAACCCGTTCTACGTAATCGTGCTCACGCCGTTTGTGATGTGGCTCTTCAGCTATCTCACCAAGCGCGGCAAAGAGATATCCACCCCGAAGAAGATCGCCATCGGTATGGGATTGGCCGGCATCGCCTATCTCTTCCTGGTAATTTTCTCAGCCATTAAGGGTTATCCCTCGGCAACCGAATTCAAAGAGATCGCCGCCACAGCAAAAGAAGCGATGAAGACTGGCCCGTGGGTGCTCTTCGTGCTCTACTTCTTCCTGACGGTGGCCGAGCTCTTCATCTCGCCTCTTGGACTCTCGTTCGTATCGAAAGTTGCCCCGAAACATCTTCAGGGTCTCTGCCAGGGCCTCTGGCTCGGCGCCACAGCCGTGGGTAACCTGCTGCTCTGGATCGGCCCGCTCATCTACAACGCCTGCCCCATCTGGGTGGCCTGGACCGTATTCCTCTCAGTCTGCGTGGTGTCGATGGGCGTGATGTTCGGCATGGTAGGCTGGCTGGAACGTGTAACTAAATAGGAACTCAATCTAAATGCAGATATTCAGAGGGGGCATTCAAGGGATGCCCCCGGTTACTAAAAACCTCATCATAATCAATGCGTTGATATGGCTTGTGGAGGCAATCTCGCCTCAATTCGGCCTCAACGGCATCATAAGGCATCTTGGTCTGCACTACGTAGGGGCGTCGCATTTCAACCCCGCGCAGGTGCTGACTTATATGTTTGTGCACTCGCAGAGCACGTTTTTCCACGTGCTCTTCAACATGCTCACGCTCTTTTTCTTCGGCCCGATGCTGGAGCGAATCTGGGGCGGCAGGAAGTTTCTTTTCTACTACATAGTGTGCGGCGTGGGCGCCGCGCTGGTGCAGGAAGGAGTCTGGGCCCTGGAATGGAAGGCGGAGTATATCGACGGGATTGCGCGGCTCAACGGCCTGAGCAAGCAGGAGGCCGCGATGATGGTGGAACACTACCTGCAGGTCGGCGACGTCGAGATTGAGGCGGCCATGGCGGCCTTCAAGAACAGTATGGTGACCGTGGGGGCCTCCGGAGCTATCTTCGGTGTGCTGCTGGGGTTTGCCTTCGTGTTTCCCAACGTTCCGCTCTATCTTTTCTTCATCCCGGTGCCGGTCAAGGCTAAATATATGGTTGCCGGCTATGCCGTGATGGAGTTTTTCTTCGGCGTGAGCGGCACGATGAGCACCGTGGCGCATTTTGCCCACCTCGGCGGTATGCTCTTCGGCATAGTGCTTCTACTCTACTGGAAACGGAAAGGGAAACTGATTGGGTAGTTGTCAGTTGTCAGTTGTCAGTTGTCAGAGCGAGGGAGGCGCGACCATTCTGAAGACTGAGAAATGATAGATGACAAACCAAATCTGAAAACTGAAAACTGAGATCTGACAACTGACAACTCAAAAAAGGATGTTGATCAAATATTCGGCACGGTTGGTATTGAAGGTATGCAGCTATCTGCTATACTTTCTGACGCTGCTTACGGCTTACGGCGGTTACATCAACCCCGAATGGTGGACACTGCCGTCGATGGGGGTGCTCTTCTTCCCCTATTTCGCGATGGTGACGCTGCTTGTGGCGGCCGTATGGCTCATATTGCGGCGCTGGATCGTAGGGAGCGTGGGGATCGGAGTGCTGATGCTTTGCGGCCCTACCTTCTCGGCAGCCCTCCCCTTCCACTTCTCAAGCACGGCCGACGACCCCGCCAACACCTTCAAGCTTGTGACGTTCAATACGTTGCACCTGCAAGACCTGCGAAACCCAGGCGCCGACTGGAACCGGTCGCTCCACTTTCTGACCTACTGCGGGGCAGACTTCATCTGCTGCCAGGAGCTCTACGGCTTCGAGCGGCCGGAGCTGAAGCAGAAGTATCAGAGCCAAATCGACTCGCTCAGAGCCGTTTACCCCTACAGGACCGAAGACAAGCGCCGGGAGGTGGAATTTCTTTCGAAATATCCGTTTGAGAGGGTTCCAATCAAGCTCAAGGACGACCTGCAGTATCCCAACCTGGGGGCCTACAGGGTGCATATCAAGGGGCGCGAGCTGACGATTATCAACGTGCACCTCTCATCCTATATGCTCTCGGAGGCCGAACGGCAAATCATCACCGAGGCCACCAACTCAGCTGGCCTCAAAAACAGCATCAGAGAGCTGGAGGGAAGCGTCTACAAGAAGATGGGCGAGGCTTTCAAACACCGCGCCAAGCTCTCGGAGGCCGTGGCGGATTTTGCCGCCGGCATCGAGGGGAACGTGATAATCTGCGGCGACTTCAACGATGTGCCCGGCTCCTGGGCCTACCGCAAGTTCACCAAAGCGGGATTCGACGACGCCTACGCGCAGACCGGCTTCGGCCACCTGATAACCTACAACAGCCACCTGATGTATTTCCACATTGACCAGATACTCTTCAAGGGAGCGATGGTGCCTCTATACGTGAGGAAGGTGAGGATGAACGCCTCGGACCACTACCCTCTCGAAGCGGAATTTGAATTCATCGCCCCATAGAGGTTGCCGCGGGATATCTCCTCGTAGAGCTTGCCGCGGGATATCGCCCCGTAGAGCTTGCCGCGGGATATGAAAGGAGAAAAAAGAGATTAAAAACACGCCGCAAGGGAGTGAAAAAACATACCATCGGCACAATTTTTGCGTTAAATAAACAAAAACACATATCGATATGGAATATAACAACTATCAGCAACAGCCGCCGTCGTTTTTCAACAGTTCGGCTGTTCGCACACAGACTAATTCGATTCTGAAGAGAGTCTATGTGAGAATGTTTATCGGCCTGCTCATCTCGGCCTTTGTGGCCCTGGGAGTGGCTTCCTCACCGCAGGCCATGATGTTTTTCTTCGGCAACAAGGTAGTATTCTGGGGAATGCTCATAGCGATGTTTGCCATGGCCATAATCATCCCGGTGAGACTGATGAAGATGGCATCGGGCACTGTGCTGCTCCTGTTCTTCCTCTTCTCGGCGTTGATGGGAGCATGGCTGGCGCCGATTTTCTACGCATATGACCCCTACGTGATCGCCAAGACCTTCTTCATCACCTCCGGAACGTTCGGAGCCATGTCGGTCTACGGCTATTTCACCAAGTCAGACCTCAGCAAGATGGGTAGCATCCTGATGATGGCTCTCTTCGGCTTGATCATCATGATGGTGGTGAACATCTTCCTGGCCAACAGCACTTTGGAATGGGTGATCTCGATTGTGGGCGTGCTGATCTTCGTGGGCCTCACGGCTTATGACACCCAGCAGGTGAAGCGCCTTGCCGCCGCCAATCCGGAGCCCCAGCTGGCCGACAAGCTCGCCACCATGGGCGCGATGAATCTCTATCTCGACTTCATCAACCTCTTCCTCTTCCTGCTGCGCATATTCGGCGGAAGAGACTAACCTAATACCCTGAAACAACATCACAATGAAAAGATTTTCAACTATTTGCGGTGCGACCATACTTATGGTTGCCACCGCTTTTCTACGTATGGACGCAAGAGAAAACCCGTTCTTAAAGCCTTTCGGCACCCAGTTTGACATCCCGCCCTTCGAGCTGATTGAAAACGGCGATTTCATCCCGGCCATCAAAGCCGGCATCGAGGAGCAGGACGCCAACATCAAGAAGATAATCGACTGCAAGGAGACTCCGGACTTCAACAACGTGATTCTCCCGCTGGAGAACGTCTCTCCCATCCTCGACAGGGTGGCCGGAGTGTTCTGGCACTACGACAACGCGCTGAAGACGCCTGAATTCGCCGCCATCGCCGACGAGGCCATCCCCCTTCTCAACGAGGCTTCCAACCGAGTGAACCTCAACCCGAAGCTCTTCAAGAAGATCAAGGCCGTATACGACCGCCGCAACGATATGGGTCTCGACCCGGTGCAGATTCGCCTTGTGGAGAAATATTACCGCGTTCTGGCCCAGCAGGGAGCGGCTCTCCCCGCCAAGAAGCAGGAGCAGCTCAAGAAAGTGAACGAGGAGCTCTCGAAACTCTTCATCGAATATACCCGCAACCTTCTCAACGCCACCAATGAATACTATGTGCTGGTGGAGGATGAGAAGGAACTGGCCGGACTGCCCGCATCGTCGGTGGCCATGGCAGCCGAGGAGGCCGTGAACCGCGGCCACGCGGGGAAGTGGGCCTTTACGCTTCACGCCCCGAGCCGCCTGCCGGTGCTCTCCAACGCCGACAGCCGCGAGCTGCGCCGCAAGATCTACGAGGGTTACACCTCGCTGGCATCCTCGGGACAATACGACAACAACCCGGTGATCAAGAAGATAATCAAGCTGCGCGGCGAGAAAGCACGCATCATGGGCTTCGACAACTTCGCCCAGATGATGACCTCGCGCGTGATGGCCGGCACCCCCGAAGCAGCCGAAGCACTGCTGACGCAGGTGTTCAATCTGGCCGTGAAGCGCAGCCACGAGGAAGTGGCCGACATGCAGGCTTACGTTGACGCCCAGGGCGGCGGCTTCAAGATTGCCCCCTACGACTATTACTACTACGCCGACAAGGTGAAGCAGCAGAAATATGACTTCGATGAAAACGATGCCAGACCTTACTTCCAGCTCGAGAACGTGCTGGCAGGAATGTTTGACGCCGCCGAACGCCTCTGGGGTATCAAGATGGTGGAGATGCCCGACGCCCCGAAGTATATGGATGAAGTGACCGTCTACGACGTGCAGGACGCCAAGACCGGCGAGCATATCGCAGTGTGGATGTGCGACTACTTCCCCCGCGACTCCAAGGTGCAGGGTGCCTGGATGGAACAGATGCAGAGCGCCGGCCTTTATGAAGACGGGAAGTATCACCGCCCGATTGTATACAATGTAGGCAACTACACCAAGCCGACTGCCGATGCTCCCTCGCTGCTGACTCTCGACGAGGTGGAGACCACCTTCCACGAGTTCGGCCACGCGCTTCAGGGGATGCTCTCCACGGCTCCCTACCGCTCGTTGGCCGGCACGAACGTTGACCGCGACTATGTAGAGCTCTGCTCGCAGCTCAACGAGCATTGGGGCTTCACTCCCGAGCTCATCAAGAGCTACGCCAAGCATTATCAGACGGGCGAAGCCATCCCCGACGAGCTTATAGAGAAGCTCACCGCCTCTGGCAACTTCAACCAGGGCTTCGTCTACACCGAGCTTGCCGGCGCTTCGCTTCTCGACCTTGCTTTCGGCCAGGTTGACGAAGTGGACGACGTGGCTGCCTTCGAGAAGGGTGTGGCCGAGAAAATCGGCATGCCGGAGGAGATCGCATTCCGCTACCGCCCCACTTACTTCAAGCATATCTTCGGCGACGACGGCTATGCCTCGGGTTACTACACTTACATCTGGAGCCAGGTGCTTGAAGCCGACGCATGGGAGAAATTCCTTGAAAACGGCGTGTTCGACCCCGAAACGGCAGCCTCGTTCAAGAAGAATATCCTCGAAAGCGGCGACACTGAAGACGCCATGGTGCTCTTCGAGCGTTTCCGCGGCCACAAGCCCGATGCAGCAGCCCTTCTGCGCATCCGCGGCTTCGTGGAATAATTCCGATACCAAACCCTCCAAAATCAGGGATTGATGGAGAAATATATGGCGCGAGCCTTACAATTAGCCACGATGGGCGGGACAGAAGTCTCGCCCAATCCCTTTGTAGGGGCCGTGATAGTGGCGCAGGGCAGAATCATAGGCGAAGGATATCACCGGAGGTACGGAGGTCCGCACGCCGAGGTGAATGCCTTGAGATCTGTCAGCGAGGCCGACAGGGAGTTGCTTGGCGAATCGACGATGTATGTGACTCTCGAGCCGTGCAGCCACTTCGGGAAGACGCCGCCTTGCGCCGACCTCATCCTCAGCTCTGGAATCAGGCGCGTGGTGGTGGCCACCGAAGACCCCTTCGAGGCAGTTTCGGGGAAAGGGATTGCCAAGCTGCGGGCCGGAGGAGTAGAGGTGGAAGTGGGATTGATGCGCGACGAGGCCCGCTACCTCAACCGCCGCTTCTTCACCGCCCATGAGCTCAAACGTCCCTACATCCTGCTGAAATGGGCGCAGAGCGCCGACGGGTTCATAGCCGGCGAAGGGGGCGAGCCGGTAAAGTTATCCACCCCCTACACCAGCGTGCTGATGCACCGCGAAAGAGCCTTTTACGACGCAATCTTCGTCGGGACCGACACCATCCTCAACGACAATCCGCGGCTCACGTGCCGACTCTGGCCTACGCGCGACCCGGAACGGAGACCGCTTGCCGTGACGTTTGATTCTCCCCGGCTGCGCGGCGAAAGCAAGGCGGAGCTGAGGGGGATAGTTAAGAAACCGCGCGGAATGGACCTCGGCGACTTCATGCACTCCCTTTACGAGAGCCACGGCGTGACTTCGCTGATGGTGGAGGGCGGCAGAAAGACGCTGGAAAGCTTCATCGAAGCCGGTCTCTTCGACGAGACGCGAATCGAAGTCTCGCCCATAACGCTCGGCTCGGGGATACGGGCGCCCGAATTTTAACATTTTTTGTAATATCAACTCCAAAAAGCAGCGATAAAATTGCTGCTTTTTGCTTTTAAAGTGTTAAATTTGCAGGTTGAACTGTATATACACTTCCGCAAGAAGGTAATTGAAACGTGACAAATAACAACTTTAAACGACTTCTCGGGCTGCCGGCGCTGCTTATGGCCGCTATCGCCTCACTGTGCGTAACAGCCTGTAACAAAGACGATGACGTGACTTCGGGCACTGACAATTACGTGGCCTCGGAGTCGGTGGCCGTCACGGCTTTCTCGCTCTCGGCCGACCTCCGCGTGATGAAAAACCTTGATTCCGTCTACTTCTCCATCGACCTGGAGCACGGCGTGATCTTCAATGCCGATTCGCTGCCGAAAGGAACGCCGGTGACCAAGCTGATTCCGAAAATCACCTATCCTTCGTCGGTAAAAACGGCCTCCATCACCATGAGCGGCGGCGAAAACCGCACGGGCACAGTGAATTACCTTGCAAATCCCACCGATACAATCGACTTCACCGGCGATGTGACGCTCACCCTCGGAACGGCCAACAATGCCGTAACCAAGACCTACACGCTGAAAGTGAATGTGCATAAGGAAGACCCCGACACCCTTTATTGGGACCGTCTGGCCCTCTCTTCCCTCCCCTCCAGGCTCATCAACCCCGCGGCCCAGAAGACCGTGAACTATCTCGACGGAGGCGCCCTCTGTATGGTTGAGGAGAGCGACGGATCATATACAGTGGCCGTAGCCGAAGATATATTCAAGGCCCAGTGGACCAAGGAGGCTGTAACCCTCGGTTTCACCCCCGAAATCCGCACGCTTCGCAGCGATGCCTCCGGAACGCTCTACATCCTGAGCACCACGGGCGAGCTCTACACCTCGACCGACACCACTACCTGGACGCAGGCAGCCTCGGGCTGGAACGAAGTGATAGGGATGTATGGCCAGACCTTGCTCGGCATCGCGGGTACAGCCGGAGCGCAGACGATGGTGAGCTATCCTTCGGGCAACATCGCCGAGATGGCCTTGCCGCAGGATTTCCCGCAGTATGGCTTCAGCGAACCGATAGAATTCACCAACCGCTGGACACCCTACCCCACCATCGTGATCGTGGGCGGCTATCCCTATCCGTCAGACGGGAACAGCGCCGTTTGGGGTTTCGACGGCACCACTTGGACCAACCTGGCCGAGAAATCTCTCCCGGCCCTCGAAGGACTGGCCGTGGTGGACTACTATTCGTATCTCTCCTCGGATTCCAACAGCCTGCTCCGCGAGTTTGAAGTGTATCTTGCCTTCGGCGGCCGCCTGAGCGACGGAACCACCAACCGCACCGTCTACGTCTCTTACGACCACGGCATCAACTGGTTTGAAGCGCAAAACTACCTGCAGCTTCCGCCGGAGATCGCCACGGGGTATCAGCTTGACGCCCTGGCGATTGGCACACCGATGCAGAGCAACCTCAGCGACCGCTGGCGCCTGGTGAAAAAAGACGGCCGAAGCCGCCTCCCCTTCCAGGTTGACGGCGACGTGATAAAATGGGAATGCCCGTATATCTTCCTCTTCGGAGGTCTTGACCAGAAGAATGTGCTAAACAGCGAGATTCGAAGCGGAGTGCTCCAAAGGCTTACGTTCGTTCCGCTGTTCTAAACTGAAACAACCGCAGTTTTAAATAGAATAACCCGCTGTTCTAACCGAATAAACGAGAATATAACCCGACTGAAACACCACGACTCTCAAGTGAGAATCAACCGCCGATAAAGAAATGAAACGAAATCAAACCATCCTCCAGGCGCTTCTGCTGGCAATCATGCTGATTGCGGCCTCGGCGGCGTATGCGCAGGAAGATTATCGTTTCGACATCGGCGCCGGCGTGGGGATGACGGGGTATCTCGGCGACGCCAACAGCGCCAACCTCTACCGCCATCCGGGCTTCGACGGCGAAGTGTTCCTGCGCTATATCATCAACCCGCGCCTCGGGCTGAAGACCAACTTCTACGCCGGAACCCTGAGCGGCAACTCGGCCGATATGGCCAACGTGTTTCCCGACGGGAAAAGCTACGAATTCTCCACCACCTTCTACGAGCTGGGCGAGCTTTTCGAGTTCAACTTCTTCGAATTCGGCATGGGCGAGACATACCGGAAGCTTAAACGCATCACGCCCTACATCACGGCAGGCCTGTCGGTGACGATGTGGACGGTGCAGAAGAAAGTCTACGCCGGGTTTACCATCCCGCTGGGACTCGGAGTGAAATTCAAAGCGAGCAGGCGAGTGAACCTGGGGCTCGAATTCCTTATGAAAAAAGTCTTCTCAGACCGCCTCGACGGCGTTCAACTCGAAGACCCCTACACCATAAAAAGTGCATTTGCAAAAAACACAGACTGGTATTCCACGCTGACACTCACCATCTCGTATGAGTTCAGCAAGCGGTGTGCGGTCTGCAACTATAAAGACTGATGGACAGGCTCGACGAACTCTTGAAGCAGATAGACCCGGCGCAACTCCCGTGCCACGTGGCCATGATCATGGACGGCAACGGGCGATGGGCGCGTATGCGGGGCCGCGAGCGTGGCGAAGGCCATGCCGAAGGGATCTCCACCGTGAGACGCGTGACCGAGCTGTCGTCAGACATCGGCATCAAGTATCTCACCCTCTACGCCTTCTCCACGGAGAACTGGAACCGCCCTCAGGAAGAGGTCGACACTCTGATGTATCTCATCGGGTGGGCCATAGAGCGCGAACTCCCCGACCTGATCCGCAACAATGTGAAGATCCACCTCATCGGCAATATCGACCGCATGCCCGAAGAGGCACGCCGCAAGCTCACCGGGAGCCGCGACAAGACGGCCCACTGCACCGGCCTGAACCTCGGCATCTGCCTGAGCTACAGCGGCCGTTGGGACATCACTCGTGCGGCCCAAAGACTTGCTACCGACGTGAAAGAAGGGCGAATCGCTCCCGAGGATATAAACGAGGAGAGCATCCGCGAGCGGCTCGACACAGCCGCCTTTCCCGACCCCGACCTGCTCATACGCACCGGAGGCGAAAAAAGAATTTCAAATTTCCTGCTTTGGGAAATAGCATACAGCGAACTATACTTCACCGACCTTCTCTGGCCCGACTTCGGAAAAGCCGAATACGCCGAGGCCCTGCTTGCCTTCCAGCAGCGGGAGAGGAGGTTTGGCAAAACCAGCGACCAAGTGACCAATGGATAAACTTCGATATATAATCCCGATACTCATCCTCGCGCTGCTCCCCTCGGCGGCTGCAGCGCAGGAAGCCGCCGACACCGTCTATACGCCGGAAGTGATCTATTCTCCGTTGCCCAAGAGCTATGAGATAGCCGGCATCAAGGTAGACGGCGTGCCCTCCTCCGACGCCTACCTCATCATCAATCACTCCGGGCTCAGCGTCGGCGACAGAATCGAGATACCCGGCGACGCCATCACGCTGGCCACCAAGCGCCTGTGGCGCCAGGGCCTCTACTCGAAAGTGGAGATCAACGTAGAGAAAACCGCCGGCAACAAGGCTTGGCTCGAGATCGTGCTCCGTCAGCAGCCGCGCCTCTCCGAGCTTAGATTCGAAGGGATATCCAGCGGCGACCAGAAAAACCTGAAGGAACGCCTGGCGATGGCCCAGGGCCAGCAGATCACGCCCAACATCGTGGCCCGCGCCAAGCAGATCATCGAAAATTATTACGCCGCCAAAGGTTTTAAAAACGCAAAAGTCAACATAATACAGCAGCCCGACCTCACCAAGGAGAACCAAGTGATCCTTACGGCCTACATCGACCGCAACAACAAGGTGAAGGTGCACAAAATCTACGTTGACGGCAACGAAGTGTTGAGCGACAACAAGGTGAAGCGGGCAATGAAGAAGACCGCCGAAAGCGGCAACCTGCTCAACCTCTTCAAGCAGAAGAAGTTTGTCGACTCCGATTATGCCGACGACAAGGTGAGGATCATCGACAAATATAACGAACTGGGGTATCGCGACGCAAAAATCGTGAAAGACTCCGTGGTGAACTATGACGACAAGAGCGTGGACGTATATCTTACCGTAGACGAAGGTAAGAAATACTATATCAGCGACATAACCTGGGTAGGCAACACCGTATACCCGACCGAGACGCTCCAGCAGATCCTGGGCATCTATCCCGGTGCGGTCTATAACCAGAAGCTGCTTGAGAAGCGCACCCGTGAAGACGACGACGCCGTGAGCAACCTTTACCTCGACAACGGCTACCTCTTCTTCAACCTCGTTCCGATCGAGGAGAACGTGCGCGGCGACAGCATAGCCCTGCAGATGAGAGTGATAGAAGGGCCTCAGGCACGCATCAACCGCGTGATAATCAACGGCAACGACCAGCTGTATGAGAAAGTGATACGCCGCGACCTGAGGGTGCGTCCGGGCGAGCTCTTCTCGAAGAGCGACCTTATGCGCTCGGCCCGCGAAATCGCAGCCTCCGGCCACTTCAACCCCGAGACGATGGGGATCAATCCCGAGCCCAACGAAAACGACGGCACGGTAGACATCGTGTTCGACCTGGAATCGAAGGCCAACGACAAGGTGCAGCTCTCGTTCGGCTGGGGCCAGACGGGTATCACCGGCCAGGTGGCGCTGTCGTTCAACAACTTCTCGATGAAGAACCTCTTCAATCCGTCTAGCTACAAGGGTATCATACCTCGCGGCGACGGGCAGACATTCTCCATCGGTGTGCAGACCAACGCCAAATACTACCAGAGCTACAACATATCGTTCTTCGATCCGTGGCTCGGCGGGAAGCGACCCAACTCGCTCTCCTTCTCGGCCGACTACAGCCGCTACACCGGCATAAACAGCTCCTTCTACAACAACACCTGGAGCAACTCCTACCTCTACTCCCTCTACTCGCAGGGTTCATACGGCACCAACTATTCCACTTACGCCTACCAGAACGCCTACGACCCGAACAAAGTGCTCCAGATGGCCGGCGTCTCGCTCGGCTTCGGCACACGCCTCACCTGGCCCGACGACTATTTCACGTTCCAGGCCAGCCTCTCCTACAGGTGGTATTATCTCAAGAACTGGGACTACCTCTATTATATGAACAACGGTACGTCCAACTCCATAATGCTGGGTCTCAATCTGAGCCGCAACAGCATCGACAACCCCATCTATCCGCGCCGCGGCTCGAGCTTCTCGCTCGACCTCATCCTCACTCCGCCGATGAGCCTCTTCTCGAAGAAGAACTGGGAGCAGCTCTCCTACCAGGCCAACACCCTCAACAGCGCCTCGGCCAAGTCTGAGCTCTACAAGTGGATAGAATACTGGAAGCTGAAATTCAAGGCGCGCACCTACACGCCGCTCACCGACCCCGACGGGCAATGGACCCTTGTGCTGATGGCCCGAGCCGACTTCGCCCTCCTGGGAAGCTACAACAAATATGTGCGCACTCCCTTCGAGACCTTCTACTTCGGCGGCGACGGCATGTCGGGCTCGACCACTTACGCCACCGAGACCGTGGCCATGCGCGGCTACGAAAACGGCCAGTTTACCCCGTGGGGATACGAAGGATACGCATATTCGCGTTTTACTTTAGAGCTCCACTTCCCCTTCCTGATGCAGCCGTCGACCACCATCTACGCGCTTGCATTCGCCGAAGCGGGCAACTGCTGGACCCACGTTGGCGAGTTCTCGCCCTTCAACCTCAAGCGCAGTGCCGGTGTGGGCGCCCGCATCTACCTGAGCATGCTCGGCTTCCTCGGCATCGACTGGGGCTACGGTTTCGACAAAGTGTGGGGCCGCAGGGGCGGAAGCCAGCTCCACTTCGTGCTCGGTCAGGAATTTTAATGAACATAATCGAAAACAAGATAAGATATGAAGAAGATATTATTGACAATCGTGGCGATGATGGCCGTAGGGTTTGCCGCCAACGCCCAGAAATTTGCAATAGTCGACATGGCCTACATCCTGCGCAACGTTCCCTCCTGGGAGATGGCCAACGAGCAGCTCAACCAGGTGTCGCAACGCTGGGAGAAGGAGGTTACCGAACTCTCCAAGGAGGCCGAGACAATGTATAAGAACTATCAGGCCGACATGGTGTTTCTCACCGACGATCAGAAGAAGAAACGCGAAGAAGAGATCGTAGCCAAGGAGAAAGAGGTTACCGACGCCCGCTACAAATACTTCGGCCCGGAAGGCGAGCTCTACAAGAAGCGCCAGAGCCTGATGAAACCTATTCAGGAAGAGGTCTACAACGCTGTGAAAGCCGTTGCTGAGGAGAAAGGATATCAGGTGATATTCGACCGCGATTCCTCGCAGAGCATCGTCTTCTCGTCGCCGCGTATCGACGTGAGCAACGACGTGCTCGCCAAGCTCGGCTACTCAAAATAAATCTTGCCGGGAAGCGTTTTCATTTTAAAGTTGAGGCGCACTCACATTAAACTAAAGGAAGGCTCAAAAGTCTAACAAAACAGAATAAACCAAAAAATTAAATAACAAGATGATTAAGAAACTTTTTTTGGCGGCAGCAATGGTACTGCCCTTCATGGCTTCGGCCCAGACATTGAAAATCGGTGTAGTTGACAGCAACGAAATCATCGGCAAGATGCCCGAAACCACCGCAGCCCAGAACACTCTCAACGACGTTCAGAAGAAATATCAGGCTGAACTGCAGAGAATTGAAGAGGAGTTCCAGCGCCAGTATGAAGAGTTTAGAAATCTCGACGAAAACGAGCCTGCCGCCATCAAGGAGCGCAAGGCATCTCAATTGCAGGAAACTCAGCAGAAGTATGACACCTTCCAGCAGAAAGTGATGGAAGACCTCCAGAAGCAGCACGACGAGCTGATGGCACCGGTGTTCCAGAAATTCCGCAATGCCGTTGAAGCCGTGGGTAAAGAGAACGGATTCAGCTACATCCAGGAAATCTCAAGCTGCATCTACTTCGGCGCACCCGTTGAAAACATCACTCCGCTCGTGAAGGCCAAACTCGGTCTTTGATCGCAAGGAGGAAATTTTAAGGAAGAAATCGTGTCGGAGAAACATCCGATAGGCGTATTCGATTCAGGCTACGGCGGACTTACCATTCTAAGGGAGATACACCGTAGCCTTCCTCAATATGACTACCTCTATCTGGGCGACAACGCCCGGGCACCGTATGGAGTGCGCTCTATGGAAACGGTCTACCGCTTCACGCTCGAGGCCGTGACTTCGCTCTTCAACGCCGGCTGCAACCTGGTTATACTCGCCTGCAACACGGCTTCGGCCAAAGCCCTGAGGAGCATCCAGCAGAACGACCTCCCAAAGATCTGGGAAGCCGACGGGAACCCCAACAAGAGGGTGCTCGGCGTGATAATCCCCTCGGTGGAACGTATCGGGTCCGTCACTCGCAACGGCCATGTGGGTATCCTTGCCACACAGGGCACCGTGACCAGCGGCTCCTACACCATCGAGACACAGAAGATCTACCCGCATCTCCAGGTCTCGGCCGAGGCGTGCCCCATGTGGGTGCCTCTGGTGGAGTACGGTGAGGCGGACTCTCCCGGCGCCGACTTTTTCATAGAGCAGCATATCACGCGTCTGCTCGAGAAAGACCCTGAAATCGACACCATTCTTCTGGGTTGCACCCACTATCCGCTGCTTATCGACAAGATTCGCAAATACGTGCCGGAGGGGATCAACGTAGTGGCCCAGGGAGAGATTGTGGCCCGCTCGCTCGCCGACTACCTGCAGCGTCACCCCGAGATTGAGGCAGGGATCTCGCGCGGCGGTGAAACGGAATATCTCACCACGGAGAGCGCCTGGAAATTCTGCGATGCAGCCGCATCGTTTATGAAGGAACCTCTCGACGCGAAACAAATCACGCTTTAATATACTTAAAATACAATTACTATGAAAAAATTGACCAAGATAATGCTGAGCGCCGCCGGACTGGCACTCGCCATGGGGGGATTCTCCTCATGTTCGGAAGACCCCGAATTTGACTCCACCGAAACCCTCACTGCAGCTGAAGGAGACTTCGGTTGGAAAAACGATATCTGGGACCAAAATGACATCAACGGCCAGTTTACCATCGAAGATTACGGGTTCTCACACACCGTAACCGACTTCACTGCCGAAGGTTACGGCCTTATCGTGAAGGGGTTCACCCCCTCGAAGATCGCCGACAACTCGCAGCACGACGTTCTCTATGAATTCCCGTATGCAAGTATGTCGGGCGGCGGTGTGAAAGGCCCCGGCAGCTCCTATCTCGTGGCTTACTGGGACACTGAGGAGACTGAAGAAACTCTCTTTGCCAACCGCAGCTGCCGCATCGTGGAGCTGGAAGGCGAACGCTTCCAACCGCAATCGGCGATGGTATGCGTCAACTCCTATCTTTACTATGACCTTCTCAACGGCAACGACTTCATGACAGACGGCTTTGCCGACACCGACTGGGTGACTCTCACAGCCCATGGCGTGCATGAAGACGGCACCGTAGGAGAAACCACGTTCTATCTCGTAAACACCGGGAAGAGCTTCGTGACGAGCTGGACCAAATTCGACCTCACGGCTCTCGGCACATGCGTAGGAGTCTATTTCACCATGGATTCGAGCTTCAAGAACGAATACGGACTGGTCGTACCCACCTACTTCTGCATCGACAACATAGTAGTGAAAGATTGAGGCCGACCGGTCTTCAAACTGAAAAGAGAATGACTATAGAAGAACTGAAAGATAAGCTGAAGGACCTTGGCGGAGAACAGGCCGTCGAGGTCCTCACCGCTTTCATCGCCGACCATCCTGACGACCCGCGCCTCGACGAGGTCTACACGATGAGGGGGATGAAAAACTGGGGGCTTCAACGCCGCAAAGACGCCATCGACGACTATCTGGCGGCCATCCGCCTCAACCCCTCGTCAAAGGCGGTGCAGGCACTAAAAGCCACCAACGAGATTCTGGACTACTACAACAAGGATCTCTACAATCCCTGATTCCGGGGAGAAAGGCTTGAGCCTCGCGGCTGGAACCCGACGACAAATAACTGAGCCGCAGGGCTTAAACCGCGGTATCGAATACAAAAAATGGTTGCCTCCGAGAAGCAACCATTTTTCGTACAGGAAGTGGGACTTGAACCCACACAGCCTCAACGGCCAAGGGATTTTAAGTCCCTCGTGTCTACCATTC
>JAFLTX010000035.1 GCA_022509145.1 Muribaculaceae bacterium
TAGCGCGCTACGTTCGGGACGTAGAGGTCGTGTGTTCGAGTCACATCACCCCGACTCAAGGGTTAGAGGTTCTCAGGCTGAGAACCTCTATTTTATTATCAGCCCTGAGGCGTGCTATTTATAAGTGGATTAAAGGCGCTAGGGCCATTACAAAAAACAGCCGTCCTTATCCAGTAGGGTGGTGGGAATCAGTGGGTCTGAATCCAAGATTCCACGAAGGCCCATGCGGCTTCATGGTCGTTGGGGATATGCCCCTCGAGGATAGCTTCTTTCACCGCGTCTTTTATCTGGGCGATGCGCGGACCGGGTTCGATGCCGAGACGCTCCATTATCTCCTTCCCGCCAATGGGATTTTTCCAGTTGCGGTAATCGTCGGCAGCCTGCACCTCTTCCATTCTCTTCCTCAGAGCCTTGAACCCCTGAAGCTGGCGCTTTACCTTCTCGGGATTTTTCGAAGTGATGTCGGCCTCGCACAGCGTCATCAGCGCCTCTATGTCCTGGCCTGCATCGGTGATAAGACGTCTTACCCCCGAGTCGGTAACTCCCTCGTCGGCAACGTTTTGCGGGCGCATGTGCATCCCCACCATCTTTGCCACGAATTTCATGCGGTCGTTGAGCGGCAGCTTCATTTTGCGGAAGATGGAAGGAATCATTTTCTCGCCTACCACGTTGTGGGCGTGGAAAGTCCATCCAAGGCGGTTGTCCCATTTCTTGACCACGGGCTTGGCAATGTCGTGGAGCAAGGCTGCCCATCGGAGCCACACGTCGTCGGTAACGGCGGCTACATTGTCGAGCACCTGCAGAGTATGGGCGAAGTTGTCTTTGTGTCCTTTCCCTTCGCGGGTCTCCACCCCTTTTAGGGTCTCCAGTTCGGGGAATACATAAGGGAGCAGACCGGCCATGTCGAGGATGCGGAACCCTATCGAGGGGCGCTCCGTCTTAAGGATTTTGGTGAGCTCGTCGGCTATGCGTTCCTTGGTGATTATCTCCATTCGATGGGCGTTTCGCTTGATTGAGGCGAAAGTGTCGGGATGGATGGAGAAGCCGAGCCGGGTCGCGAAACGGATGGCGCGGAGCATTCTCAGAGGGTCGTCTGAGAAAGTGGTGTCGGGGTCGAGAGGGGTGCAGATAATTTTCCGTTTGAGATCGCCTGCGCCGTCGAATAGGTCTACGAGGGTGCCGAAGCGGTCTTGGTTGATGCAGACGGCCATGGCGTTGATGGTGAAATCGCGCCGGCTGAGGTCGTCGGTCAGGGTGCCGTCTTCCACAATCGGGTTCCTGCTGTCGCGGCTGTAGCTTTCACGCCGGGCTCCCACGAATTCCAGCTCGGTGTGGCCCGGGCCTGTAAGTCTAGCCGTGCCGAAATTGGAATAGACGGCAAGATTGGCCGAGGGGCCTATCTCCTTGGCGATTTCGCGGGCGAGCTCGATGCCCGAGCCCACGGTTACGAAGTCGATGTCTTTCGAAGGTTTCCCCAGGAAGATGTCGCGCACGTATCCGCCCACGACGTATGCTTCCCTTCCGGCACGGTCGGCCACGGAGCCCACCAAGCGAAACACGGGGTCTTCAAGCTGAATTTTATCTTTGGTCTGCATGCTGTAATGTAAAGAGGCGAGTTGCCTCGCTGTGCATTTCAATCTGCAAATTTAATATAATTTGAGTTGAAAGATATGGTTTAACAAAAAATTGTATTAATTTTGCACGGAATAACCACTGATTGAAAAATACATAATGTCCAAGATATTCTCCATGGGGAATGCTCCCGCCCCCGAAGAAGTGCAGCCCGCTGTGGCCGGGAAAGGCAATCAAATGATTAAGTTTGCCGATATTGCGGCGCTGGCCGTAAAATATTGGTATTGGATACTGTTCAGCCTTGTGATTTGTGGCTTTTATGCCGCATTCTCGATAGCACGCACCAATCCGTTGTATAAGGAAACGATGTCGGTGCTTCTGCGCGACGATGTGCAGGGTAACGGCACCGGGAGCATGAGCATCAACCTCTCTGATCTTGGAATCAATCAGCCCTACACCGTGCTCGAAGACGAGATGGAGGCCCTTCGCAGCCCCGACCTTATCGAGCAGGTGGTGGTGTCTCTCGGGCTCACCACTCTATACACCACTCCCGAGGGGCTTCATCAGAAAGCCCTGTACGGCAGCTCTTTGCCGGTAAACGTATCTTTCCCCGACATGCAGCCCTCCGAGGAAGCGGAAGCCGACATTGAGATTTCGCCCGAGGGGAAAATCCTGATAAGGAAACTCAACATCAACAAGGAGCCGTTTAAGGTATCCGACGGCACCGCGCTCGCGTTTGGCGACGCTGTGAATACTCCTGCAGGAAAGATGGTGATCCAGAAGACGCCGTTTTTTAAAGAAGGAGAAAAATATGACATCCGCTTGAGGAAGTTGCCTCTTGCCACCGCCACAGAGATTTTCACAGCGGAGATAACCGTGGACCACTCTGCCAACAAGCGCAGCAACGTGATCGACATCGTCTGCATCGACACCAACAAGGAGCGTGCCGACGACATACTCACCACCCTGATAAAATGCTATGTGCAGAACTGGCTCAAGGGTAAGGCCGAGGTTGTGGCCGCTACCAACGAGTTCATCTCCCAGAGGCTCGACGCCGTGGAGGCTGAGCTGAGCGGGGTAGACAACAGCATTTCATCCTACAAGAGCAACAATCTTATCCCGGACGTTGCAGCCAGCTCGTCGATGTTCATGCAGCAGAGCAACGAGATGAACAACCAGATAATGGAGTATAACAACCAGTTGCAGATGGCCCGTTATCTGAAGAGCTACATCTCGGCCGAGAGCAAGAACCAGGTGCTCCCCGTCAACACCGGGCTGAGCAACAGCAATGTGGAGACACTGATAAACCAATACAACGCATTGGTTCTCCAGCGCAACTCGCTGCTCACCAGCACATCCGAGACCAATCCTATAATAGTCGACATAGACTCCCGCCTGGCGGCTCTGCGCTCGAGCATCCTCTCGAGTATCGACAACACCATCGTATCGCTCACCAACACCGTGGCCACCATGGAACGCCGTGAGCAGACGAGCACGGCCAAAGTGGCGGCCAGCCCTCAGCAGGCGCGTTACCTCCTCTCGGCTGAAAGGAAGCAGAAAGTGCAGGAGAACCTCTATCTCTATCTGCTGCAGAAGCGTGAGGAGAACGAGCTCTCGCAGGCGTTTGTCAACGTGAACACCCGCATTCTCAGGCAACCCTCCGGACTGAAGACGCCCGTATCGCCCAAGAAGGCGCAGACGTATATCATCGCGTTCGCCATCGGTCTTCTTATTCCGCTTGGCAGCATCTATCTGCTTGAGCTTACCAACACCACTGTGAGAGGACGCAAAGACCTCGAAGGGATGTCGGTGCCCATCGCCGGAGAGATTCCCCGCTTCAAGACCCAGGGGAGGAAGTGGGCTAAGATCTTCAAGCCCAAAAGGCGCCGTATGGAGCGTGCCGGGGCCAAAGACGACATCGTGGTGCAAGACGGAAAACGCGACATAGTAAACGAAGCCGTGCGCGTATTGCGCTCCAATATAACAAGGATGACCACCGAGATTCCCCATTCCGTGGTGATGGTTACTTCGATCAACTCCGGATCCGGGAAGACCTTCGTGACGATGAACCTCGGTGTGTCTCTGGCGTTGAAGCGCCACAGAGTGCTTCTGATCGACGGCGACTTGCGCAGGGCCTCGCTTTCGCACTATGCCGACTCTCCGCGCAAAGGCCTCGCCGACTTCCTGGCAGGAGGCGTATCCGACATCGAATCGGTGATTGTGAGAAATGTGGAGACGGAAGGCCTTGACATGCTGCCTGTGGGCAACATCCCGCCGAACCCCACGGAGCTCCTCGAGACCCCGCGTTTCGGCGAGATGATCCGCGAGCTGAAACAGCAGTATGACTACATCTTCATCGACTGCCCGCCGGGAGAGATGATGGCCGATGCCCAGATTGTGGCCGATGTGGCCGACCGCACACTCTTCGTGATGCGAATCGGGCTCTTCCCCAGAGTGATGCTCGCAGACGTAGAGAAGTTCTATCACGAGAAGAAGTACCCAGGCATGATGATCGTGCTCAACGACTCGATAGTAGGCACCTACAACTACAGCTACTCCTACGGCTACGGCTATTCGCGCCGACATTCAAAACCGGCATACGGCCCCGTGAAGTAGCATCGTGAGGCAACAATTGTAAAATTTCTCTTTGTTTCCTTGGAATGTTGGGAAATAAATTGTAATTTTGCACGCCCTTAGCCAATAAGGCTCGGGATAAAGTGGATAAATTTGAGCTGCTTGCGACCACTTGAAAAAATGCTAAAATTCGCATCTAAAAAGAATTATGCGCACATAGCATTTGCGTAAGCAACCCGGATGAGTCTGCACCATCCGGGTTTTTTACAGCACCCGTAAGTTCTCGGATGAAACACGGCATAAAATTTGAGAGATAGGTAATTATAGAGATAATAATCTGAAAATAAAAAGAAAGAAGATATGAGCTATTTATTCACATCAGAATCCGTATCGGAAGGCCATCCCGACAAAGTGGCCGACCAGGTGAGCGACACCCTGCTCGATGAGTTTCTTGCGCGCGACCCCAAGAGCCGTGTGGCTTTGGAGACGCTCTGCACCACGGGCCAGGTGGTGATTGCCGGCGAAGTGGCTTCGGAGTCGTATGTCGACGTTCCCACCGCCATCCGCAAGCTGATCAACGACATAGGTTACAATCGCGGCGCCTACCGCTTCGACGGCGACAGCTGCGGGATCCTCACGTCCATCCACGATCAAAGCACCGACATCAGCCGCGGTGTAGTGGGAATGGAAGATGAGAAGAAGAGCCCCGAAGAACAGGGCGCCGGCGACCAGGGTATGATGTTTGGTTACGCAGTAAACGAAACACCCAACTATATGCCCGTTTCGCTTGAGCTCAGCCACCTGATACTGAGGGAGCTGGCCGACATCCGCAAGGAAGGTAAGGATATGACCTACTACCGCAAAGGGAAGCTGCGCAGCTACCTGCGTCCCGACTCAAAGAGCCAGGTAACCATTGAATATGACGACGACGGGAAGCCGAAGCGCATCCATACAATCGTGGTCTCTACACAGCACGACGAGTTCGTTCCCGCGCTTGAAGACAGTGACGCCGCCCGCAAGAAGGCCGAGGAGGAGATGCTGGAAATCATCAAGCGCGACGTGGAGGAGGTGCTTCTCCCCCGAGTGTTTGAGAAACTTCCCGAAAGCCTTCGCAACCTGAACGACGGAAAATACACCCTCCACGTGAATCCCACAGGGAAATTCGTGCTCGGAGGTCCGCATGCCGACACCGGCCTCACCGGGAGAAAAATCATCGTGGACACCTATGGAGGCCGCGGAGCGCACGGCGGCGGAGCCTTCTCTGGGAAAGACCCCTCGAAAGTTGACCGCTCGGCAGCCTATGCCTGCCGCCACATAGCCAAGAATCTTGTTGCTGCCGGCGTGGCGGATGAAGTGCTCGTGCAGGTGGCCTACGCCATCGGTGTGGCCAAGCCCGTGAGCATCTATGTCAATACGTTCGGCACAAGCCATGTTGGCCTCTCCGACAAGGAGATCGCCTCGCGCATCGAGAAGCACTTCGACATGAGGCCCTTCGCCATCGAGCAGAGGCTGAAGCTGCGCAATCCCATATATCGCGAGACCGCTTCTTACGGCCACATGGGGCGTGAGCCGCAGGTGGTGGTGAAGACATTCGACGACCTGCTCAACCCCGGCAAAACCTTCGACCGCGAGGTGGAACTCTTCACCTGGGAGAAGCTGGACAAAGTAGACGACATTCGCCGGGAGTTTGGCCTCGACAAAGCCGCCAACGACAAAAAAAGTTAAAAAAGCTTTTTAAAATCCCCTCAAAATTGGCACAATTGACAAGTATTTGTTAATTTTGCAGTCCAAACAGAAAAAATCAGAAATGGCAACATTAGAAAAAATCAGAAGTAAATCTGTCTTGCTTGTAGTGATAATTGCTGTGGCATTGCTTGCCTTCATCCTCGGCGATGCAATCACAAACGGCCGCAATCTCTTCGGCAACAGCACTACAGTGGCAAAGATAGGGAATGAAAAAATAGACATACAGGACTACCAGCGCAAGCAGCAGGAGATTTCGTCGCAGATCGAGGAAGAGAAGCGCCGCAATCCCAACGCCCAGCAAATGGATTCGCAGCTGCTTTCGCAGGTGGCCATCGAGGAGCTCATCGACGAGAAGCTGCTCGCGAACGCCATCGAGGCTCTCGACATCAAGACTTCTCCGGAAACCTTGAGATATTTCATGATCGAGAACCCCAACATCGTGACGCTTCCCGAGATGACGTCTCTTATGAGAAGCCTGATTCAGAGCGGATTCAACGTGCAGACCCCTGCCGATGCCTACGCCCTGATCTGGCAACCTGAAAAATTCCAGCTCACTCAGCGTCAGGTGGCTCCCTACCAGCAGATGTGGATGGCTCTCGAGGCAGAATACGGCAAGCTCATCAGCCAGCAGATCTATTCCGTTCTGCTCGCCAACACGTTCAAAGCCAATGCGCTCGATATCGAAGCCGCCCGCAAGAACTATGTAGCCACAAGCAACATCACAGTGGCCAAGAAGCCCTACGGCGACCTCGACGAGAAGACTTATCCCGTATCTGAAGACGACCTCAAGAAAGCTTACGAAAACCGCAAGCAGTCGATGGCCGTTGACGAAGAGACCAAGGAAGTAAGCTTCATCGCAGTGAAGGTGGATCCCTCAGGGAAAGACCTGGAAGAAGCTACCGTACTTGCCACTACGGTGATTGCAGAGCTCAAAGCCGGCAGCGTTTCCAAGGAAACCCGCAAGAACGGTCTTGATGTACAACGCCACGAGCTTCCCCTCAAGGACGTGAAAGACATGATGCTCAAGAACTTCCTCGACACAGCGGCTTCGGGCCAGGTGGCCACGATCCAGAGCGGCCTCAACGGCTTCCGTGTATCGAAACTTGAATCAAAGAGCAGCCAAGTAGACGAGGTTAAGCTGCGCACCATCGTGGTGCAGGGCGGCGACTCCCTGGTAAACGAAGTGATGGCTTACGCCAACTCCGACCAGCCCCTCGACTCCATCAACAATGTATTCTCTGTAGAGCAGGTGGCCCTCGGCGAAGAGACCACTCAGCCTCTCTATAGCGACAACGGGTCGGTGCAGAGAAATCTCGGCATGACCGACGAGGTGTTTGAAACATTCTTCAACAGCAACGGCAAATTTGTTGAGATCAACAAGCCGGCCGACGACGTTACCGTGCTTGCCACAGTGGTTTCTAAATCAGAGCCCGTTGAGGTGGTGGTTTATGAGACGGTAGACTATGTTCTCCATCCTTCAGACGCCACTCTGGCTGACGCCCGCGCCAAACTTGAAAAATTCCTTGCCGCCAACAATACGGCCAAGAAGTTTGCCGAGAATGCCGAGGCATCCGGCTTCCAAACCCGCGACGTAGACATCACGCCTTCCACTCCCGCAATGCCCATGGGCTTCGGTTCTTATTTCCCCGAAAGCCGCGGTCTGGCAAGATGGATTGTGATGGATGCCAAGACAGGCGAGGTAAGCAAGGTTTACCAGTCGAAAGATCCCACAAATCTCTATCTCTATGCAGCCGGTGTGCTCGATGCCTATGAAGACTACAAGCCTCTCAAAAACAAGAAGGTAAGAGAGGAACTCACAGCTCAGGTTCGCAAAGAGAAGGCCGGGAAGGCAATGGTGGAGAAATATAAGAAAGAGAACATCCAGGCTTCGGCCAAGGCTATGGCAGTGGAACCCGTAGAGGTAGCCTCAGTTCAGGTGAATAAATTTGACCCCGTGGTCAACGACAACAAGGTGAAAGGCCGCATCCTCGGCACCAAGGCCGACGGTAAGCTCCACGTAGTGGCAGGCGACGATGCAGTTTACGCATTTGTTGTGACTGAAGCCGGCGAAGAGCCCGTACAGCTCACCGAAGACGATTTCGCTCAAATGTTTATGCAGACTTATCAGCTCACCCCGAACAACCTTGGAAAGGTGCTCAGAGGTAAGAAGAAAGTAAAGAACTACATGTATAAGTTTGAAGCAGCTGAATAAGACTCGCGAAAAATAACGAAAGTGCTGTGTCTCATCTCAAAACGGTAGACACAGCACTTTTTTAAAACTGAGAAACAGTATGGAGAAGAAGATATTGCTGGGAATGAACCTTGACGAATTGCAACAGCTGGCCGTGGGAGCCGGAATGCAGCGCTTTGTCGGGAAGCAGTTGGCCGAGTGGATTTATGCAAAAAAGGCTGTTCGGTTCGACGAGATGGTCAACATATCGAAGCGCAACCGCGAATGGCTTGAGCAGAATTGCGAGATAGGGCGTTACAAGCCCTCGGCATGCACCGTCAGCAAAGACGGCACCCGCAAATACCTATTCAAGACCGGAGCAGCACGGCAGGTGGAAGCGGTCTATATCCCCGAGCATGACAGGGCCACGCTCTGCGTTTCATCGCAGGCAGGATGCAAGATGAACTGCTACTTCTGCGCCACCGGTCGCATGGGGTTCAAGGGAAATCTCTCTGCCGCCGAGATCCTCAACCAGATTTTATCCATTCCCGACTGCGACGAAGGACCGTTGACTCCACTCTCCAATATCGTATTCATGGGGATGGGGGAACCGCTCGACAATTGGCACGAGGTGAAGCGTGCCCTCGATGTGGTGAGCGCCCCATGGGGGCTTGCCTGGAGCCCGAAACGCGTAACCGTCTCTACGGTCGGGAAGCTCCCTCAACTGAAAAACTTGCTCGACGAAACGGATGTGCATGTGGCTGTAAGTGTCCACACCCCGTTTATGGAAGAGCGCGAAAGGATGATGCCTGCGCAGAAGGCTTTCCCCTTGAAAGAAGTGCTTAATATTCTTCGAGGTTACGATTTCTCTAAGCAGCGCCGCCTGAGCATTGAATATATAATGTGGCGAGGAGTGAACGACGACATGGCTCATGCGCGCCAGTTGGAGAAACTCCTCCATGGACTTGACTGCCGCGTGAACCTCATCCGCTTCCATGCTATCCCGGGCGTCGACTTGAAGCCTTGCAGCGAGGAAAGGATGATAATGATGCGCAATTATCTGAATTCCAAAGGAATCATCGCCACAATCCGCACGTCTCGCGGCGAAGACATCATGGCAGCCTGCGGAATGTTGGCCTCCGAGAAATAGCCCCTCCCAAAACCCATAAGCCTAATAAGCCCAATAAGCCTAATAATTCCCATTACTCCCATTAGTCCCATTGGGCCCATAACGCCTAATTTGCCCAACTGGGAAAAAGAAGAAAAAATCCGAAATTTGCCGAATAGGGAAATGTAGGATTTTTTTTGTAAATTTGCGGTCAGATATTTCAATCGGTCTGACCCTTAATTTGGGGAAGGGCCCCAACAATTTTGAGAACGTGAAACCTAAGATAGGAATAACTATAGGAGATGTCAACGGCATCGGAGTGGAGGTGATTGTAAAGGCTCTCTCCAACCCTGATATCAAAGAGATTCTCACCCCCGTGATCTTCGGCAATTCTGCCATAATGAAGCAGGTTGCCGCCGACCTCACCGTAGAAGATTTACACTTTAATATAATTCCCTCCGCTGCCGAGGCTGCAGACGGGAAAATCAACCTGGTTGAGACCGGGGAGGCCGGTTTGCAGAGGATGCCCGGGATGAAATCTGCGCAGGCCGGGAAGGCCGCTGTAGCTGCTCTTGAAGCCGGGGTAAAGGCAGCCCAAGAAGGGCAGATCGACGCGTTGGTTACGGCTCCCATCGACAAGGAGACAGCTCAAAGCGACGACTTCCACTTCATAGGGCATACGGAATTCCTTGAAGACCGTTTTGCCGCAGAAGGCGAGAAGGCCCTGATGGTGCTTGCCGACGGCGGATTGCGGGTGGCGCTGGTAACCACTCACGTGCCCCTGCACGACGTGTCAAAGCTTGTTACCCGCGAGAGGGTGGAGGATGCCATCAAACGTTACAATCAGGTGCTCAAGATGGATTTCGGTTGCGAGAGACCGAAGATTGCCGTGCTGTCGCTCAATCCCCATTGCGGCGACGGCGGTGTGATCGGCCGTGAGGAAGAAGAGCAGATAATTCCCGCCATAGAAGAATGTCAGCGAGCCGGGATACTCGCTTTCGGCCCCATTGCCGCCGACGGCCTCTTCGGAAGCGGCGCATATATGAATTTCGACGGAATCCTGGCTATGTATCACGACCAGGGGCTGGCTCCCTTCAAGGCGTTGACCCGCAGCGGTGGCACCAATTTCACCGCCGGCCTGCAGGTGGTGCGCACATCGCCCGCACACGGCACAGCCTACGACAAGGCGGGGAAGGGGAGTGCCGACGAGGCTTCGCTCAAGGATGCCATCTATTCCGCTATAGACATCTTGAGGCGCCGCCAACGCTTCCTCGAAGCCGCTGCCAATCCTCTGCATATAAGGGAGAAAGTGCAGAAAGAAGGGCGCCGTCCGCGTCCCGTCGAGACTCCCTCCGAGCCCGACGCCAAAGATCTGGCGGCAGCCGAGTAATTCCCCGACGCACATCCCTCTACATTTTAGCAAAACTTAAAGATGGAAGAACTGGATTTTGAGATAAGGCCCGAGGTGCTCACCTATGAGGATATCCGCAAAATGGTGCCTAAACTTGACGGCCACGAAAAGCTTGTAAACACCGTGCTGCACCTTCTTAAGGTGGACATGGTGAACGAGACGCATGCCCGCATCTGCGACACCCCGGGGCCCGAGTTCGTGAAAAGGCTCCTCTTCGACGAATTGCAGATCAGGCTCAGGGTAGACAATGAGCAAGTGCTCGACAACCTTCCTCCGGGAGCTTTCATCACGGTGAGCAACCATCCATTCGGTTCGGTCGACGGCATCGCTTTGATACATCTCGTGGCCTCACGCCGCCCCAAGTTCAAGGTGATGGTTAATATGATTCTCAACCAGATTTCGGCCATGCGCCCCAACATGATAGCCGTGGATGCGTGGCATTCCGACGACCCGGCCAAGCGCCAGGTGAGTGTCAACGGAATTCGCCAGACCCTCAGGCAGTTGAAAGAGGGAGAGCCCGTAGGCTTCTTCCCCGCCGGCGCCATGAGCAACACCGACTGGCACGGGCGCCCGATCGACAAGGAGTGGCAAAAGTCTGTGCTTCAGATTATTTATAAAGCCAACGTGCCGGTGATTCCTATCTTCTTCCATGGCAAAAACAGCTGGCTGAGCAATTTCTTCGGCCATGTATGGTGGGTGGGACGTTCACTCCGGATGCCGCGAGAGATGTTCAACAAGAAGGGTAAGGAGATGCACATCAGCGTGGGCGACCCGATTATGCCCGAGGAGCAGGCTCTCCACCGCGAGTCGCCCGAGGCTTTGGGCGCTTACCTGCGCGAGAAAACGTATGCTTTGCGCGATTTGAAATAAGAAGCTAAAAAGATATATTAAAGTAAAAAACCACATATCTTAATGACTTTAAAAATAAATTGTTAATTTTGTGGTCTATTTCAATTGAAAAATAAAGATGGGTTCAAGTTCGGCCAAACGTATTCAGACCTCGCTGCTGGGCGAGTTTGAAAAAAAATTACTGATAAAAATAGCGAATCGTCTTCCGGCCTGGGTGACGTCAGACTTCCTTACGTGGACTGGCTTCTTCGGCGCCGTGATATGCGCCGTGGGTTACGCCCTGGGCGAGCTCAATCTCAACTGGTTGTGGCTCTCCTCGTTCGGATTGTTCCTCAACTGGTTCGGCGACAGCCTCGACGGCACGGTGGCCCGCGTGAGACACACTCAACGCCCCACCTACGGATTCTATATCGACCATGCCCTCGACGCCTTTACAATCTCGATCATGTGTATCGGCGCCGGTCTTTCGCCGCTGTTCGACCTCAACATCGGTCTGCTCGTGCTCGCAGGGTATCTCGTCATCTCGATCCACACATATCTGCTCACCATTCTGAACGATGAGTTCCGCCTCACCTACGGCGGCTTCGGCCCCACGGAATTCCGACTCGTGATGGTGATTATGAACACGGTGGCTATCTACGTGCCCTGGCAGTCGTGCGGGCTGGTGCTTTTCCACAGGTTCTACAGCGTGTTTGAACTGCTCGGCATCGCGATAGTAATCCTCATATGGGTTCTGAACGTCATCTCTTTCTGGAAAGACCTCAGAATATTCGCCAAGAAAGACCCCGTTAAGCCTTACAATCCTGAAGCGTAAAGACATATCCCTGAAAAAAGTCATCGACCGGTTCCTGCACACGGACTCGGTAGTGGTGACTTTTATTCGTTCAAGTATGTCTTCGCAAATATGCGCGTGGTTCGACTTCATCGTCAGCTTCGTGATGTTTGCCTGGGTGGGCCTCAAGCCTATCTACTCCACCGCCATCGGCGCCCTTTCGGGAGGCATCGCCAACTGCATAGTGAATTATAAATTCACATATCATTCGAGCGATTGCCCGTGGAAAGCCGTGATTGTGAAGTTTACCATGATCTGGCTGGGGAGCATGCTGCTCAACTCTTTCGGCACGGAGTTGCTCTACTACGTCTTGACGCGATGGAACTTCCTCGAGCGTCTCGGGTTCCGCCCCGACGGCTATTTCACCCTGGCGCGTCTGCTGGTGTCGGCCGTGGTCTCGATAGCCTGGAATTTCCAGATGCAGCGCACTTTCGTATACCGCAACGTGCCGTTTGACAAATATGCAATAAGAATTTCTAACTTCTTCTGCCGTAAGCCACATGCGAATTGATATCATCACGGTGCTTCCCGAGATGCTGCGCGGACCGCTCGACTGCTCGATAATAGAGCGCGCGAAGCGTAAAGGCCTCGTTGAAATCGAGGTGCACAACCTGCGCGACTACACGGAAAACAAGCACCGAAAAGTTGACGATTACCCCTTCGGGGGTGAGGCCGGGATGGTGATGGCCATTCAGCCCGTGGATGCCTGCATCTCCCATCTGAAGAGCCAAAGGGATTATGACGAGGTGATCTTCACCTCCCCCGACGGCGAAACCTTATCGCAGCCGATGGCCAACCAGCTCTCGCTACTCCAGAACATCATAATCCTCTGCGGCCACTACAAGGGAGTTGACTATAGAATTCGCGAGCATCTGATCACGAAGGAAATCTCCATAGGCGATTACGTGCTCACGGGAGGCGAGCTTCCGGCCGCCGTTATTGCCGACGCGATAATCAGGCTTATCCCCGGCGCGATAGGCGACGAGCAGAGCGCCCTCTCCGACTCCTTCCAAGACAACCTGCTTGCACCTCCGGTCTACACGCGCCCGGCTGAATACAAGGGATGGCGCGTGCCCGACATCCTTCTCTCCGGTCATGAGGCGAAGATTGCGGAGTGGCGTTATGAAATGGCGGTGAAACGCACCCTCGAGCGACGCCCGGACATCCTGCGCGAACCGGACCGTGGCGAAAACTCCAAAGGATGACCTTGAAAATGCCTTCATTTACAAACTTCTGAAAACAGCCGTCTTCTCCTCTCCGCCCCGATATTCGGATTCCTCCCATTTTTCAATATTTGATTTTTTGGCTACTATTCATTAATTTTGCAATTCTGACCGGCTTTCACGCAAGTCTCACTCTACTGGTATGGCAAGCAACGATTCGAAACCATCATTCTGGCAGCGCAGAAAGGGGATCTTACCCTTCCTGGTCATCGCCACGGCTATAATAGTGGTGCTGTTTCTCAACGAAGAGACTTCCGTGCGCACCAACATGAAGTATGAAGGAAGAATCAACGAACTGAAGGAGGAGATCAAGAGCAATCAAGACTCGGCCCAATATTACAGGGTGCACCGCATGGCCATTGAAAACGGCGAGAGCGACCTCGAGCAGCTTGCGCGCGAGCAGTATCACATGCAGAAACCCACTGAAGACGTATTTGTGTATGAGTAAAGAGAGTCAGAAAATCAAGCGAAGCAGAAAGGCGATAGAGAATACCGCGGCCTTCGGCATGATCATCATGGCCGTCGGGCTTCTTGCGCCATTCACCGACCTCACCAATATGGATTATCTCCGCTTCTTCAAATGGATTTATTCTGCGGGGGCGCTTATTTTCACCGTTGCCAGAATCGTGGGGAGCACCGACCCCGACGAATCCCTGCGTCTGAGGCGCCTGAGGAGGATGGAGTTTTGGAGCGGCGTGGCTTTCTGCTTCGGAGCGTTCTTCTGGTTCTACAACGAGCATCGCTATGCCTCCTTCCTTCTGGTGGGAGCGGGCTCGTGGACGGCATTGCAGGAAACGATATATTTCGCGTTGGCCGGCGCCGTGATTCAGGTTACGGCAGCCTTCATGCTTTCGCGACAGATTAAAAAAGAGAATAAGTAGGGGAGATGAAGCGATTCGTGAGCGTTGACATCGGCAATTCTTCAGCCAAGGTAGCCGTCTATGAAGACGGCAGCCTGAGAGAGTGGTCGCTTTTGCGTGCCCCTCTTCTTGAGGTGATGGCACGCGTAGAATCGCTTGACGCCGATGCCGTGGGATACTGCACTACCCGCAACCTCTCGCCCGAAGAGGAGGCCGAAACGTTGCGCCAGGGGTGGTGGCAGCTCGATCCGCAGAAGAGTCTCCCCATAAAAATAGATTACCTCACCCCCGAAACTTTGGGCGCCGACCGTGTGGCAGCCGCAGCAGGAGCAGCGGCAGAATTCCCCGGTGAAGCGGTGTTGGTGGTGGATTGCGGCACGGCCATGACTCTCGACTTCGTCTCGGCAGATGCGGAGTTTAAAGGAGGCAACATCGCGCCGGGACTGGACATGAGACTCCGGGCCCTCCATGATTTCACATCGCGCCTCCCCAAGGTGTTGCCGTTGGGTCCTCTCCCCGAGCTCGGTTACGACACTGACACAGCCATCAGAAGCGGGGCCATCAGAGGTGCCATTTACGAAATCATCGGCACTCTACGTTATCTTTACAGAGAATATGATTGCCGGCGCCTCTTGCTGACGGGTGCCGACGACGTTATTATAGATAATCCCCTTAAGAAGGAGCTCAGTCTCTCCGGAATGAACGACATCGAGGTGTCGCGCATCGTAGAGCTCACTTCGCGGGGAATTATGGCTTGTTATCTTTATGAAAATGAAAAATAAGTTTTTGGCAGCGATTCTGCTTATATCGGCGATGGTTCCCGCAGCTCTTCCGTTGCAGGCTCAGACCACTTCGCCCTACTCGATGTATGGCTACGGCATCCTGGGCGACCGCGCCACTTCCATGCAGCGCCAGATGGGCGGTATCGGCTATGCCATGCACTCCGGGCGTCAGATCAACGTGATGAACCCCGCCTCCTATGCCTCCATCGATTCCCTTACGTTTCTATTTGACATAGGAGCTGACCTCACTTTCCTCCGCAGCAAAGAAGGCGACGTGAAAGAGACCAGCACCGGCGGCGGTCTCGACTATGTGACCATGCAATTCCCTCTTTCGAAGCACTTCGGAGGATCGATCGGTATGCTTCCCTATACTTCTGTAGGGTATGCATTCGGCAGCAACATAGCCCATGGCGCACGCGAAAACCAGGGCTCCGGCGGCATCAATATGGCCTATCTCGGATTGGCGGCCAATTATTTCGGCGTGGGGCTCGGCTTCAACGTGAGCTATAATTTCGGCACAATTATCAACGATCTTTACTCCACGCCAAACAACTCGGGTCAGACCCTATTTGAACACGTGATGGAGATTCGCGACTGGGATATCAACCTGGGACTGCAATACACCACCAAGATATCGCAGTTTGACCGTGTATGCGCCGGTTTCACCTATTCACCCAAGAAAAGCCTCCACGGAAAGTCTTGGGCTACCTTGCAGGAGATGACCCAGGAGACCAAGCCCGACACGGTGGGCCAGCTCAAGCTCTATAAGAACTATTACACCCCCGACTGCTTCGGCGTGGGCCTGAATTATACCCATGAGAAGGTGTCTAAAATAATGGTGGAGGCCGACTTCTCGTATCAGTTGTGGAGCAAAGCCAAATATTCGGCCATGCCGGGTATCGCCGACAAAAATGACCCAACTGCCGACCCCGGAATTGTGTTTGAAGGGATGGATTTCTTCAACCGCATGAGGATTGCAGCCGGTTGCGAGTTTGTGCCCAAGGTGCGCGGCTCTTATATGGAGAGAGTGAACTATCGCCTCGGCGCGTATTTCTGCAACGACTATCTCAACATCCAGGGGAACCGCACCCGTGAATACGGCATCAGCTGTGGCTTCGGTTTCCACACTCCGCAGGATAAGACGATAGTGAATGTAGGTTTTGAATGGAAGCACCGCACAACCACGCCCACTGTCCTGATAGCGGAAAATTATTTCAACATCACTCTCGGGTTGAACTTCAACGAACTGTGGTTCTGGCAAAGAAAGATAAAATAAGCAGGTTCCTCCCTTTGGTTATGCTGATGCTCTTTGCCATGACCGTAGGGTGTGGTGAGGACGACAAGCTTCAGGTGATGGGGAGAAAGATCGACACCGAGAAGATGCCCCAGCTTTCCACGCGCAACGTCTCCACGCTGATCTCCGATTCGGGATACACCAAATATAAGGTGGTGACACCGCTCTGGAATATTTACGGCGCCAAGACCCACGGAGAGCAGTTTTGGGATTTCCCCGAGGGCGTCTATCTGCGTCAGCTCGACAAGGACCTCCAGCTGGTGTCGACGGTGGCTGCCGATTCGGCCTGCTATTTCCCGGAACGTAAGCTGTGGGAGCTTTACGGCGATGTGGAGATCGACCAAAAAGAGAAAGCCTACTTCCTGTCGCAACGCATCTTCTTCGACGACCGCCAGAAACTCATCTACAGCGACACATTCATCCACATCAAGACGCCCACACAGATTCTCGAAGGGGTCGGATTCGAATCAAATCAGGACATGACGCGCTATCGGGTGCTCAACCCCACGGGGATGTTCCCCACCAAGCAACTTGAGCCCGACGCGCCCGGCGCCTCGTCGGCCGGCGGCACAGATTCCGCTTTCCATACGATGCCGGTTTCGATGCGCCATCAACCTTAAGACACCAAAGTTGTGACTCTCACGTTAGCTATCATAATCACCTCGCTCATGATTCTTTTCTCGGGTTTCTTCTCCGGATCCGAGATTGCCTTCGTGCAGAGCAGCAAGGTGAGAATGGCGATCGACGCTACCAACCGCGGTATGGTAGACCGCATCATCCGCAGATTTACAACCCACGAAGATATGTTTATCTCCACCATGCTTGTGGGAAACAATGTGGTTCTCGTGGTCTACGGTATCACCATTTCCATTATCATCAATCCGATTCTTGAGCGGTGGTTCGGCCATAACGAAGCCCTCGTGCTTGTATGCAACACCCTCTTCTCCACCGGCATAATTCTGCTGGCTGGGGAGTTTCTGCCCAAGGCCGCCTTCAGAATCAACCCTAACCGCACTCTTCGCCTGCTGGCCCTTCCGCTCTATCTCATATATATAGTACTCTATCCAGTGGCGTGGCTTGTGTCGTTCCTTTCCCGTCTCCTCAAGAAAATCTTCGGATTTAAAGATGCGGATGGGGGGGGCGATTACACCACTTTGACCATGGACCAGCTCGATGATTATATAGAGGAGAGCATGGAGAAGGCGGGAGCGACTGCGCCGGTGGAAAACGAAGTGAAAATCTTTCACAACGCCATCGACTTCAAAGACACTCAAATATCAGAGTGTATGCGCCCGCGCAACGAAATTATAGCCGTCGCGCTCGAGGGGGTTGACCGCGAAGACCTCATTGAAAAGTTCATTGAGACGGGGCTCTCCAAAATCGTGGTCTACAAAGAAGATATCGACGACAT
This sequence comes from Muribaculaceae bacterium, assembly GCA_022509145.1. GTDB lineage: Bacteria > Bacteroidota > Bacteroidia > Bacteroidales > Muribaculaceae > Lepagella. Next base: position 17,833 of record JAFLTX010000035.1, read on the forward strand.
CAGCGGCTACATCCACATTTCCGAGCTCTTCAACAACGGCTCCGACTGGCGCCGCTGCCTTAAGCCCGTCCTTTATGCCCCGGAGACGATGCTTGCCAACAAGATGATGCGCAAGATGATCTCGGAGAAAAAGAGTATGGTGATTGTGGTAGACGAATATGGGGGCACAGCCGGTCTCGCCACCCTCGAGGATCTCGTGGAGGAAATCTTCGGTGAAATAGAAGACGAGCACGACAATGCGGCATCCTGGGGGAAACGCTTGGCCGACGGCCAGTATGAATTCCAGGGGCGCGCCGAAATAGCCAACATCAACGAGGAGTTTGGCCTCAACCTCAAGGAAAGCGAGGATTACCAGACCATCGCCGGATACCTGCTCGAGCATCTCGGCGAGCTCCCCTCGGAAAACGAAGATTATGAAATTGGCGATTACCGCTTCAAGGTGACGAAAATGGAGGCCACACGTATCCTGCAGGTGCGCGTTGAAAAGGTAGAAAAGCCCAAATAAGAGCGCCCCGAGGATTCTGAATTCAATCTGAAAACGGCCATCCAAGCAGTGACAAATTTTGCTGGATTGCGTCTAAATTACCCATTTAGCCGATATTTATTTTCTGCAAAATTGGAAGTTTGAAAAATTATGTTTACATTTGCAGATAGATAAATAGATTTGCTCGGCAAACTAACGGCAAATTAATGGGCAATAACTCCTCAGAATTTAAAAGTTCAGTCTTAGGCATTCAGGGCAATCTTCTCTCTTTTGCATTAAAACTCACGGCAAATAAAGAAGAAGCGCAAGACTTGGTTCAAGACACCACCCTCAAGGCACTTCGCAACGAAGAAAAATTCGTTGAGAATACCAATTTCAAGGGGTGGATGCTCACCATTATGCGCAATATCTTTATCAACAACTATCGCAAAAATGCCCGTGAGAACACTATGGTCGACTCTTCTGAAGACCTCTTCCACATCAATCTAAGCCAAGACTCCGGATTTGATTCTCCCGACGACACTTATGCCGTAAACGAAATCACGGCCATCATAGCCGAATTCGCGCCCGAATATCGCGATCCCTTCAATATGCACGTCGCCGGGTATAAATATGAGGAGATAGCGGAAAAACTCTCTACGCCCCTGGGCACCGTCAAAAGCCGCATCTTCTACGCCCGCAGAATGCTCCGCGAAATCCTCTCCGATTACCGCTAACCATCAAAAGCCTCCCCTCCGCCTCACGTAGGGGGGCGCCCGTGGCCGGCCCGCAAGACGCCCGGTGCACCCCTGGCCTCTTGAAAATCCCTTCTCCGCGCCCAAAAGCCTTTCAGGAGGCTCCCCCTTAAAAGGGCGCCCCGGGAGGCTTCGCGCCATCAATATGTGTTTCCGGAGCGGGTCTCCGGCCCGTTCCATGCGTCCCCCGGCCGGAAGCCCGAGCCCTTTCCCATCCTTTCGCTCCTTTCTTCCTCCTCCCGCCTTTCTCTCTTCCAGCCCCCATTTTCATGCTTTCTCCCCCCCCCTTTTATCCCTTCCTTTTTCTCTGCATTCTCCCCGGCTTCGCCCCAATCGTTAATTCTTCTTAACTCTCATTAACAATTATTAACACTCGGCTA
>JAFLTX010000036.1 GCA_022509145.1 Muribaculaceae bacterium
AACATCGTGGGTATCGACTCGGCCATCTTCATGCACCCCACAATCTGGAAGGCATCGGGCCACGTAGACGCCTTCAACGACCCCCTGATCGACAACAAAGACTCTAAGAAGCGTTATCGTGCCGACGTGCTTATCGAAGAAGCGATAGCAAAATTCGACGAAAAGGCCGACAAGGAGGTTGCCAAGGCTAAGAAACGCTTCGGCGACAGCTTCGACGAGGCTCTTTTCCGCCAGACAAATCCGCGCGTTCTCGAGCAGATGAAGAAGAAAGAGGAGCTTCACAACCGTTTCTCGGAGGCGATGAACGCGAACGACCTCAACGAACTGCGTCAGATAATACTTGATTACGAGATAGTTGACCCCATAAGCGGCACCCGCAACTGGACAGACGTAAGGCAGTTTAACCTTATGTTCAAGACCGAGATGGGCTCGACGGCCGACGGCGCTATGGACGTATATCTGCGCCCCGAAACGGCTCAGGGTATCTTCGTGAACTACCTGAACGTGCAGAAGACCGGCCGTATGCGCATCCCATTCGGTATTGCCCAGATCGGCAAGGCTTTCCGCAACGAGATAGTGGCGCGCCAGTTCATCTTCCGTATGCGCGAGTTCGAGCAGATGGAGATGCAATTTTTCGTGCGCCCGGGCGAGGAACTGAAGTGGTTTGACTTCTGGCGCAACGAAAGGCTCAAATGGCACAAGGCGCTCGGCCTGGGCGACGAGAAGTATCGCTACCACGACCATGAGAAGCTGGCCCACTACGCCAACGCCGCCACCGACATCGAATTCAAGATGCCGTTCGGTTTCAAAGAGGTGGAAGGTATCCATTCCCGCACCAACTTCGACCTCACCCAACACGAAAACTTCTCCGGGAAGAAGATACGCTATTTCGATCCGGAACTCAACGAAAGCTATATCCCCTACGTGATAGAGACCTCGATCGGCGTTGACCGTATGTTCCTCACCGTGCTCTGCAGCTGCTTCGAAGAGCAGGACCTCGGGAACGGCGACAGCCGCAGCGTGCTCCATTTCCCGCCGCAGATCGCTCCGGTGAAATGCGCGGTGCTTCCGCTTGTGAAGAAAGACGGACTGCCTGAGAAGGCGCGTGAGATCCAACACACTCTGCGTTTCAATATGACCTGCGTGGTAGACGAGAAAGACTCAATCGGAAAGCGCTATCGCAGGCAAGACGCCATCGGCACTCCGTTCTGCATCACCGTAGACCATCAGACGCTTGAAGACGGCACCGTAACGCTGCGCCACCGCGACAGCATGGAGCAGGAGAGAGTGGCAGTGGCCGACCTTGAAACGCTCCTCGCCGAGAAAGTCAATCTTAACACCCTGCTTAAGAAATTGGTGTGATTATGACCGCAACCTTAAGAAACAGAAAGAGTTTCCTCGTGCTGATGGCTACCCTGGCGATGCTTACCTTCACCGGTTGCCTCGACGGAGAGGAGACCACGGCCGAGAAGTATCGCGAGTGGCGCACGCTCAACGAGCAATATGTAGCTGAAGCCGAAGCGCAGCAGGATGACGCAGGGAATCCCTTCTACACCAAGATAGTTCCTTCGTGGGCACCCGAGGCGTTTGCCCTTGTGCACTGGCACAACGACCGCGCTCTGACCGAGGCAAATCTGACGCCTATGGACAACTCAACGGTGCAGTTCACTTACGAGCTCTTCAACATCAACGGCGAACGGATTTCGGATTCGTTCTCGTCGGCCGACAGTCTCTATACCAGCAAGCCGCTTCAGAACATCGTAGGCGTTTGGTCGCCGCTGACCCACATGCACGTGGGCGACAGCGTGACAATCGTCATTCCGTCGCAGGCTGGTTACGGCGAAGTGAATTACGGCGACATCAAGCCGTATTCCACTCTTATCTACAACATTAAACTGAAGGCTGTAACGGCCTACGAAATACCGTGAAACTGAGAGGTCTATATATCGTTGCGATTGCAATTTCGGCGCTTTTCGCCTCCAGCTGCTCCAAGAACGCCGAGCAGGTGGCCGCTATGGAAACAGCCGACCAGATCGAGGCGCGAAATGCCGGTAGGGACGCTGCCAAAGCCATCATAACGAAGGAGTGGAAAGACACGATGGAGCTCCAGCAGAAGGTTTTGGAGGCACGCGCGGCCAACAGCAAATATGAGATGGAAGGGAATCCGGCAGCCAAAGCCGCCTTCGATTCTGCTTTCTACGGAACAATCCAGTCGGTTCGCCCCGATCTGGCAGAAGCCCTGAAAGGGAGATAACATCCACTTTTGGCTAAAGTTGGCCGACGTTTCGGAGGTATTCTACCTCGTTGATCTTGTATTGGGTTTTGGCTTCGATGAGATTGGCGTAGGATGTATGCCACTGCGCCTGAGCCTCCAGGAGGTCGGTGAGAGTCATAAGGCCTACCTGATATTGCTCCGTAATCTCAATGAGGTTTTCCTGTGCCTCGTCTAACGCCTTGGTGGCTGCCAGTATTAAATCGTAACCTTCAATATAGTTGTTGTAAGTCTGGTGGGACTGCAGTTCCATCAACTTTTTGTTTTTTTCAAGGAAGAGCGAGGCATTCTCCACCTCCATCTTCGCCTTCTTTACTTTTTTAAATCCTTCACCCCAGTGAAAAACGGGAATTGTAACCGAAATGGCTCCAACGAACCCTCTGTAGTCTATCGATTGGGTAAAAGGATACATCGTGCCGTCAGGCAAAGCCGTGTAACTTGTCATCTTCATGTTTCCGAAGGCATTCCACCCGATCTGCATGCCAACAGTAGGAAGGAAATCGGAGAGGGCCATTTTAACGTCAAGTTTCTTAACGTCAACGTTTTTCATAGCCATAAGAAATTCCGGTCTCTTTTCAATTCCACCAAAAGAATGTTCCGGCGGCTCCAGCACATTCAGTTGTTCAGTGGGGACCAACGCCTCGTTTTCGTCAACACCTATAATTCTGCATAATGCCATGCGGCAAAGGTCGGCACCCGATTTGGCCTGACGCAGTCGGTATTCCAGCTCGGAGCGCCTTGACTCGACACGGTTGACACTCAGTTGGGTGGTCAATCCCACTTCATAGGCCGACTTGGTGTAGGCATATATGGAATCCAACTGCACCATATAGGCATTGATCATATCAATCTTGGCTAACACAGCCACATACATCCAGTAACTTTTTTCAGCTTCGGCTATGACATCCATTCTCGTGGCTTCCAGTTGAAAACGCGAAACTTCCTGACCGATGCCTGCAAGTTTGTTACCCGTGATAATTTTACCCCCTGTATAGATGGGCTGTGTGAGAGAAATGCCGGCCATATACACCCCACGCATCTGAATATCCATGGTGGCTCCCATCGACGGGTTGGGAGTAAGATAAAAGGCGCCTCCGTTGATGTCGAATTTCGGGAAATAAGCTGTTTTCGCGATACCTTTGTCAAGGTCTGCCTGAGCCACCCGGTTTTGGGCCATCGCCATATCCTCATCGTTGCGGAGCGCCATTTCGCGACACTCTCTCAACGATAATTCCATTGCTCCGGCGGTTAGAAATGCCGGGAGACAGACTAAAAAAAACAAATATCTCAGTTTCATTATTGTTTTTGCGCTTTAACTTTGAAGAAAAGAGAATAAAGAACGGGGAGGAAGAGAAGAGTGACCAGGGTGCCTACGATGAGGCCTCCTATTACCGTTACGGCCAGCGGTCCATACATAGGGTCGCTCACGAGAGGTATCATACCGGCTACAGTGGTCAGGGAGGCAAGAAGCACCGGTCTCACGCGAGAGAGTGTGGCCTGCACAATGGCCGGGAAGAGGTCGAGGCGCTGCCGGGTGGTAAGGGCGTTGATTTCATCCACGAGCACTATGGCGTTTTTCATCATCATACCCACAAGCCCCATCAAGCCCAGAATGGCCAGGAAGGTAAACGGGGTTTCCGTAAGCAGCAAAGCAGGCACGATGCCGCAAAGTACAAACGGGAAGCAGAGTATGATTACGGCCAGTTTACGCCAGTCATTAAAGAGCAGCAACAGCACCACAATCAGGATTACAATCATCACCGGAATGTTTTGGAACACTTTCCCTATGGCATCGTCGGCAATCTCGCTTTCGCCCACAAAACGCATTGAATACCCGTGGGGCAACCTGATTTTCTCAATTTCAGACTTCACCGATTTCAGGAGTTTATCGGGCGTTGCGTCAGGATTATAGGGATCGGGGTCGCATTCCACCTGAATGGCTCTTTGGCCGTTATAACGGTAAATAAGCGACTCGTCAAGCACTGTTGATATGCTGTCTACGCAGTTTGCCAGCGTGGTGGCAACAAACATTTTCTTTTGAATCTCATCTTTGCTTACTGCCCCGCGCATCATCCCTTCAACGTCGGTCTCAGAGAGGGAGACATTCAGCATTGTCCACACGGGAATGTTAGACAGATCGTTGAGTCGGTTCCCTTCGTTGTCGCGCACCACGATGTTGATGGGCACGAGATTGTCTCTGTCGCTTATTACGCCCACCGTATATCCGTCGGTTGCAGCCATCAAGGCATTCCCTACGTCCTCGCGGTTTACACCGGCACGCGCTGCCGACTGCGCCGAATAACCCACGGACAGCTGCCTTGACGGCGCATTCCAGTTGGTCTGCACGGTGTACGGATCAACGTACGGCGAAGCGCGCATTATTCTTGCCGCCTCTTCGCTAAGGCGTCTGAGTTCGTCGGCATCGGGGCCTGAAAACTCTACCTCCACCAAATGGGAGGATGAAACCGAGAAATTGTATTTCCTGGCCCGGATATAAGCCTCGGGCGCTATTTCGCGTAGTTTTGCGGTGAGGGATTTCGACAGACGTTGCACGGCACGATAGTCTTTGCACTGCACGATGAACTCCGCATAGTCGTCGCCACCCTCCGGAATGGGCCTCACCAGGCAATACCTGCCCGGAGCTCCACCAAGACTTATAGCCACATTTTCCACGTCGCTCTCTTTCATTATACTGTCGGAGAGCTCGAACATCCTTTCTCTTACTGCATCGGGATTGCTTTCCGGAGGATAATAGCACTCCACGACAAACTGGTCGTAGTTGAAATCAGGGAAGAAAACATTCCTCACCAACAGCACGCCCCCTCCGGCGCAACATAAGAGCAGAACGGCGGCAGTCACGGCTATCGCCTTATGGCGAATAAGATACTCAACTATCCTTTTTACCACTCTCTGCACTTTGTTGAGTTCCGGCTGGCCCTCCATATCTGCTTTGATATCCTTCGGATCAAGCCACTGGTCGGCAGTGACGGGCACCTGAATCAAAGCAAGCACCCAGCTCACCAGAAGGCTTACGCATATCACGAGGAAAAGGTCACCGGCAAACTCGCCCACCGTGCCGCTCGTAAGGAAAATGGGCAGAAACGTCGCGGCCGCAATGATAGTGGCTCCAAGAAGCGGCATGGCCGTCTGTTTCCCTATGCGGTGCAGATAAACGGATTTCGGCAGACCCTTCTTGCGGTCGACCATTATACCGTCCATAATTACCACGGCGTTATCCACAAGCATCCCCATAGCAATGATAAAGGCTCCGAGGGAGATACGCTGCAGGGTTGTGCCCAGCGTTGCCAGTATCGGGAACGACAGAAGCACTGTAAGCAGTAGCCCCAGGCCTATTATAAGCCCCGACTTCCAGCCCATAGCCAACATTAGAACGAAAATCACGATGAGCACCGACTCTATAAGGTTGACAATAAACGAAGAGACCGCCTCGTTTACCTGGTCGGGCTGGAAAAATTCCTTGTCGATCGTGAGACCTACCGGAAGGGTGGAAAGGGTAGAGTTGACCACCTTGTCCACCTCGGCCCCCACGTCGGGAACAACGGCAGAATTTTCCATAGCCACCATAATCACGACAGCCGGACGGCCGTTGAGGTAGAATCCGCCTGTCGCGGCTTCGGCTTTGTGGCGGCTTACGGTAGCGATATCGCCTATGCGCGTCTTCTTGCCGTCAGGAAGATTGATTACAATATCCGAAATTTCCTCTACCGTAGAGGCTCCCTCGGCAACATTGATCGACAGGCGGTCGTCGCCGGCGTCTGCCTTTCCTGCATTGATTGCTTTGGTTGATGACTGCAGGACGCCTGCTATGAGCATCGGAAGCATCCCGTTTTGCTGCAGCTGCTCCGGTGTGAATGAAATGTCTATAACTTCCCTTTGCAATCCTCCGATGTTGACACGCTTCACCCCCTTTACGCTCAGGATGTCACGCTTCAGAATTTTGGCTATGGCCTCCAGTTCTTCGGGCGTATAGTCCTCTCCGGAGAGGGCGTAGAAAATGCCGTAAACGTCCATCATGTCGTCAATCACAATTGGCGACATAACTCCCGGAGGCAAAAGCATTTCCGTGTCTGCAACCTTGCGTCTCACAAGATCGAAATGTTGCTCCACCTCATCTATGGGAGTTTCAAAATTGAATTCAATCTGGATAAGAGCCCGCCCCGGCTTAACGGTGCTTGAAATCTTCTTTACATCGGGGAGGGCACGCAGTTGCTCTTCGAGCACAGTGACCACGTCTTTCTCCACTCGTTTGGTGTCGGCTCCGGGATACAAAATCACCACCGAAGCCTGTTTCACGGAGACAGCCGGGTCTTCAAGTTTTGGCATCTTGAAATAGGTGAGCACCCCAATTGCCACTATCAGCACCATCACCGACCAGAAGAGGGTGCGCCGCTGCATAAAAAATTTAGAAATCCTGTCCATTGTATCCGAATGTCTAAATTCCGATGTCTGAGCGGTTTAACACATTTACCTTTTCTCCCTCATACAGCTGTTTAACGCCGGTCTCCACAATTCTTTCGCCATTGGAAAGACCTTTCACCACACTGTTGCCGCCGCTGGGGACACCCTCTATCGTTACAGCCGTACGTTTTATAGTGGAATCCTGTGGATTGTAGACCCATACGTAAGTGTTGCCTTCCTCTGCGAAAATAGCCCTTGACGGCACGAGAGTCTCAGCAGTGGTACTTTCCGAGGTGCTGAGCCAAACGGATATATTCATCCCGGGAGACAATTCCCGTGCATAAGCGGAGGGGATGGAAAGTTTCATTCGGTAAAGCATGCTGTTGTCGGGGTCCGGTGTGAAACTGACGATAGTCAAAGGAATATCGGCCTCGACACCGGGAACTTTACCTTTTGCCGACTTGATGTTCTCTTTATTAAGATAGACGCTTACCGGCAGTCCTACGTTGGCGTTGAGTTGGGAATCGTCCACAATATTGAAGACGGGAGTGCCGGCCCCTACCAGCTCTCCGGGATTCATAAATTTGGTGGAAATGTAACCGTTGGCCGGGGAATAGAGCCGGGTATAGCCGAGTTTGCGCTTTGCCATGTCGAGCTGCAACTTCAGCTGCTCGTATCCGGCCTGAAATTTTTCATAGTCATTGGGTGCGATATTATGTTTTTCGAACATCGCGTCCATACGTTCCTTTTCCCTGGTCATCTGCGCGAACTGAGTTTCGAGCTGGGATACGCCGATGCGGTAATCGCTGTCATCGAGAGAAGCGAGCAGCTGACCCTTTCGCACACGGTCACCTTCCTTCACAGAAATAGACTGGATTTTACCGTCGGCCATGAAAGAAGCGCTTATGCTGGCACCCTCCTCCACCACACCGGGATAATTTGTGGAAGCTTCGTTCGAAATGGATGAAACCTGTGTGAGCACCACGTTTCTGAGTGCAGGTGCCTTGTCATTGCCATTATTGCAACTATGAAATAACAAAGGAGAAGCAACCGACAAGGCAATTGTAATGATTGTATCTCGTTTCATGCGTAAAAGATTCGTTTAAAGCTACAAATTTAAGAAATTTATACGGAAATAAAATAACTATAAAAATCTTTTTTTTTGTGTCTTATTGTCTAAAATTTTAAAAATCCAAACCTTCATAGAATCTGCCAATTCGCTGCTGGCTTGGATTTCATTGGGAGTGGTGCTGTCTTATAATTTTGTCACACCTTGATTTCTCATTCGAGCGAGAAACTGCGCTTCCCTTTTCTTATTCTTGTCGCAGGTAAAATATCGCATTCTACGCAAACGACATAACGCTGACAGGCTCCTTAACAACCGATGCCGATTCCGAAGAGGGCGAAATCGTATTTCACCGGATCGGCGGGGTCGAATCCGCGCAACACTGTGGTCAGTTCTTCCACAGCTTTGCGGTCGTTTGACTTCCTCTGCAGCAGCCCGAGATTGCGCGACACGTTTCCAACGTGGATGTCGAGCGGGATGAAGAGTTTCTCCTGGGGGATTGAATCCCAAACGCCGAGATCCACAATACCGTCTTTTCTCACCAGCCAACGTATCGCCATGTTGATGCGCTTGAGCGCCGTGGCGTCGAGGTTTGTGGGGAGGCAGCGGGAGTTGCTCTGCCCGTGGTTGGCTTCTCTCATATACTTCAGCATCTCCTCTGTGAGACGCCATGCAGGAGCGGCTTCCTCATAGAGACGAAGGGACTTCCCAAGATCGTCGAGACTGGAAAACTTGCTGTAGATCAGATTGATGCCGCGCAGGAAATATTTAAGGTCGCGGGCAAAGAAAGTGCGGTGGATGTTGCGGTCATCGTCGAGCTCTTCGAAGGCCCTCTCTTTGGTGAAGACGGCCGGCTCACGGTTCATGATGTCCATCAGCCTGTCGGCGTCGCGACAAATCATTTTTCTGTTGCCCCACGCAATCATCGCGGAGAGAAAAGCCGCAATTTCGATATCGCGAAGATCAGAGAACTGCCTGGGAAACTGCACGGGGTCTGACGCGATGAACGCCGGCCGGTTTATCCGCTCCGTTTCCTCCTCCAGCAATCTTTTGATATCGTCGATCTTCTCCATAACGTTTTCTCCTCAGTCAGCTTATCTTAGTTAAAGAACTTTCTTCGGGGTCGAGGTGCTTACAATTTGAGCTTTACGGGCTTGGATTCCCGGTTCATACGGTCTATGGCCGTAACTACGTAGGTGTTTCCCTTTATCGCGTTCTCTTGATTCTTGTCGGCAAGAACAATCCTGTTGCTTGGAGTGATTGTGATGATAGTTTCGGCAAACTCCAGATTGTCGGTGTCTTCGCCGGGGAGGAATTCGTAAACGACGTATTTAACGGCGTCGGTTTCGGTCTGCTTCCCTTTGAGGGACGGGCGATTCCACTCGAGAAGCAGTTTACCGTTTTCTCTCACAAACTTGATCCCCTTGACAGGTTCCGGTCGCTTCGACAGGTCGCCATAAGCCGGAGCGAGAGCGAGGGTAGACTGATAATTACTTTTCAGCTCGTCGGCCACACCGCGGTAGTTGTCGGTAACCCAATAGCCGTGCCACCACACGTTACCTTTTACGTTAGGGAGCTCGCGCGAGAGCTTGATCTTCGTACCCAATTCGTTGCTCGAGTTGGCTCCGGGGTCGGCCGAATCCATAGTGCGTTTGGTGTCCTGACCGATGTAGATGTCAACACCGTTGGCATTGTCGTTCCACCACCGGGCAAGATGGCGGCTCGGGGCCACCTTAAGGTCGAGGGGCCAGTAGAGCTGCGGCGCAAGATAGTCAATCCATCCTTTCTCAGCCCAATAGAGAGGGTCGGCGAAGAGGTCATCATAGTTTTGGAGACCGTTTGAGTTGGAGCCTCTGGGATCTCTCCCTTTGTTGCGCCAGATGCCGAACGGGCTCACGCCGAAACGCACCCACGGCTTTGTGGTCTTTATGGTCTTGTGGAGCTGGGCTATAAGCTTGTTTACGTTGTCGCGGCGCCAGTCGTCGCGGTTTTCCCCGTTGCCGAAAATCGCATAACTCTTGTCATCGGCGTCAAACTTCTTCCCGTTGGAGGGGTATGGGTAGAAATAATCGTCGATATGGATGGCGTCGACGTCGTAACGCTTCACGATGTCTTCCACCACCAGGCAGATGAAATCGCGGTTTTCCTGGTAAGCCGGGTCGAAGAAAATCTTTCCGTCCCATTTCACGAATCTCTCGGGGTGAGTGTTGGCGTCATGGTCGGCCGGGAGCACCTCCTTGGGGCTTGACGTCACCCGATAAGGGTTCAGCCACGCGTGGAGTTCCATACCTCGTTTGTGGGCTTCCTCGACGGCATAGGCGAGTGGATCCCAGTCTTCAGAGGGCTTCTTGCCGCGCTTCCCGGTGAGCCAATAGCTCCAGGGCTCGTATTTGGATTTATAGAGGGCGTCGGCGGTAGGACGCACCTGAAAAATCACGGCGTTGCACCCCGCCTCTTCAAGGAGCTGAAACTGCTTGGAGATATAATCGCGCTGCTGCTGCGGGGTCTTGTTCATCCATTGGGATTGGCCTATTACGTGAATCCATGCGCCGCGAAATTCCCTTTTGGGGTTCTCGGCGTAGGCTGAAAAAGTCAGAAGAACAGAAACTAAAATAAAAAGGAAACGTCTCATATCCTAATAACGGAAAAAACGGCGAAATCTTACGAAAGGAGACCGTCCCTGCTCTTCCAAAAAAATCGGCCTTATTCTGTTGTTACATCGAACCACCGAAAGGAAACGTGGCAAGGAGGTCAAACTATTTCAAAACTTAGTTGTTTTAAATATAAAATCAATATTTGTAACAATAAAAATTTTTGCATTATGGACTACAAAGAAATTATCAACAGCTCTGAGGTAGTATTGGTGGAATTTTTTGCTTCATGGTGCCCTCATTGCCAAAGAATGATGCCGATCGTGGCTCAGATCAAGGAGCTGCTTGCCGGCAAAGTTAAGATTTACCAGTATGACATTGACGAATATGCCGAACTGGCGCAGGCAAACGGCGCTGATTCCGTACCGACTTTCATCATTTACAAAAACGGCCAGGAACAATGGCGTGAAAGCGGCGAACTGGACGGCCAGGTGCTTCTTTCCAAGATTGAGTCCTACCTCAGTTGAAATTGACGGCAGATGAAAGCCACCGATCACACCCTGGTAACGGATCTTCTTTCGGTATTGAAAGTGCCGTTTACCACCGATTACACCAAACAACGTTTTGAGGCGATGCCGTTCAAGACGCTGTTTGGCGTGTCGCAACTGCTGAAGGAGTACGGCGTTGAGAGCAAGGGTTATCAGCTCGAAGACAAAACCAAGTTGCTCACCCTACCTGTTCCCTTCATAGCCCAGACCCAGGGAGGGTTGATTATAGTTACCAATATCAACACCGCCGCAGGTTCTGTGAATTATCTTACGCAGGGATTTGCGGAAACGATGCCGGCCAGCGAATTTGAAGAGACAGCCACGGGAGTAGTTCTTCTTCCCGAAGTGCAGGCTGGAGCCGAGGAGCCTGATTATAGAACTCACCTCACCACCGAGATAATCAAAGTCTCGAAGAAGTGGCTTCTCTGGGGATTGGCCGGAGTGCTTGCGGCTTACCTGATTGTGATTCACGGGCTATGGCGCTACTGGTCTTTCTGGGGCCTCTTCGCGGTGGATTGCTTCGGAATATGGCTCACGTATATGCTCGTGCAGAAATCTTTGAGCATAAAGAACCACGTGGCCGACAAGGTTTGCGGTGTTTTGCAGGAGGGCGGCTGCGATTCGATATTGAAGACGAGCGCCTCGTCGTTTTTCGGTATCTTCAGCTGGAGCGAGGTTGGGTTCACCTATTTCGGCGTCAGTCTGCTGGCGATGTTGATATCGCCAGCCACTATCCATTGGCTTGCGCTGATAAACATCTGTTGCCTTCCGTTTACGGTATGGAGCATAAGCTATCAGAAATTTGTGGCCAAACACTGGTGCACATTGTGCGTCTGCGTGCAGGCATCTCTTTGGCTGCTTTTTATATGCTATCTCTTGGGAGGCTGGATCGGTCCGGTGTTCCCTCTCGATTTAGGATTCTTTGCTTTGGGCGCGACCTTCGTGATGGTGCTTTTGGCGCTCAACAGAGTTTTACCCCACTTCACCAATAAACAGGATTGATATGGAAGCAGACTTGAGTTCGGCAAAAGAGTTGACGGCCCTTGACCTCAACAACATAAAACTGGATATCAAACATACCGTTTTGACTCCCCAGTATCTGGAAGACCTCATCAACAACAAGGCCTCGGAATCCCCGCAACCCCCGGCATAGGAAACGGCCAAGCCAGGAAAGGAGGTCGCCAGGCGAATTGTGGGGCCCACAGGAAGCCTCTGCGTAGGGCTGAAAATAAGTGAGAGTTATAATAGAAAACAGGGTGTGTCGATGAATCGATACACCCTGCGGTTTTTGTTGATTAGGGATTTCGTTTTAGTTGAGTTCGAGGGGAGTGTAGGGGAGGTCGAATGCCTCGGCTACGCCCTTGAATGTGATCTTGCCGTCTACGATGTTTACACCTTCAGCCAGCCCTGCGTCGCGCTTGCAAGCTTCTACCCAACCGAGGTTGGCGAGCTTGATGGCGTAGGGGAGAGTGGCATTGGTGAGAGCCAGTGTAGAAGTGTAAGGCACAGCGCCCGGGATGTTGGCAACGGCATAAACCACAACACCGTCAACTACGAATGTAGGCTCTGAGTGGGTAGTGGCGTGCGAAACCTCGAAGCAACCACCCTGGTCGATAGCTACGTCAACCATCACGCTGCCCGGACGGAGAAGCTTCACCATATCCTTGGTGATGAGGTGGGGAGCCTTGGCACCCGGGATGAGAACGCTACCGATCACCAGGTCGGTGGTGGGGAGTTCCTGCTCGATGTTGTGTTGCGAAGAATAGAGGGTCTTGACGTTTTTCGGCATAACGTCAGCGCAGTGGCGCAGAGTGGGGAGGGAGATATCGGTGATGGTGACGTCAGCACCGAGGCCTGCTGCCATGAGGGCTGCGTTGCGGCCTACAACGCCGGCACCGAGAACAAGCACCTTGGCAGGCTTAACACCCGGCACGCCGCCGAGAAGGATACCGCGGCCACCCTGAGGTTTCTCGAGGAAACGGGCACCTTCCTGGATAGACATTCTGCCTGCAACTTCGCTCATCGGGATGAGGAGGGGGAGGAGACCCATGCGGTCGCGAACGGTTTCGTAGGCGATGCAGGTGGCTCCTGACTTGATCATGGCTTCGGTAAGGGGAAGGTCGCTTGCGAAGTGGAAGTAAGTGAAGAGCGTCTGGCCCTTGCGAACGAGTTTGTATTCGGGCTCGATCGGTTCCTTAACCTTCACGATCATCTCGGCGATGCCGTAAACTTCTTCGATAGTGGGAAGAATCTTGGCACCGGCGGCTACATATTCTTCATCGGGAAAACCGGAGCCTTCGCCTGCGGTGTGCTGAACGTAGACTTCATGTCCGTTCTTAACGAGTTCCTTTACACCGGCGGGAGTTGCGCCAACGCGGTTTTCATTGTTCTTAATCTCTTTGGGAATACCGATAATCATGGTTTTGATACTTTAAGGGTTTAATTTTGGTATTTTAGGTTTCGTTTATGTGGTGCAAATTTAATAAAATTTTTGGATGCAAGATATAGTTTAGGCATCATTGATTAAAATTTGTTGAGCGGGCCTTGTGAAGCGTCGGATTTTTTGAGCCAGGTTAGCTGCTTTTTGGCAAAGACCCGGGTGTTTTTCTTTATGCGCTCGATGGTCGTTTCGCGGGGCATCAGGCCGTCGAACCATGCGAACATCTCCTTGAGTCCCACCGTGTTGAGCGAATTCAAACCTCTCAGCGGATAGACCGCGCGGGCCTCCTCTTCAAGTCCGGAAGCAACCATACGGTCAACCCGGCGGTTGATGCGGTCGAAGAGTTGGTCGCGGGGGATATCGATCACCTTTTTCTCGATCTTAAACGGTCTCTGCTCCTTCCGGCCGGTTAGCATCGAAGAATAGGGCCGCCCTCCGTAGAGCGAAATCTCCACGGCATGAAACACCCTCTTGATGTTCTGCCTGTCAACTTTCTCGTAGTAATCGGGGTCAAGGTCTTTGAGCCTCATCAGCAACCACTCATCGCCTTTCTCCGCGGCTTCCTTCTTGAGGTTTTCGCGGAAGTCGGCAGGGATGGTCGGCAGAGCGTCGATGCCGTGGCAGAGGGCGTCAACGTATAGCATGCTCCCTCCGCAGACGATAGCATGGTCTGACGTCTCGAACTGGCACTCAATGAGTCGGAGGGCATCTTCTTCAAACGTAGCGGCACTGTAGTATGAATCCAAAGGGAGGTGACCTATCAGATGATGGGTCACTCCCTCTTTCTCTTCTTCTGTGGGTTGGGCTGTAACAATCGGTATGCGCTGATACACCTGCCGGCTGTCGGCGGAAATAACGTCGCAGCCATATTCGTGCGCGAGCTTTACGGCCAAGGCCGTCTTTCCGGAGGCTGTAGGCCCGGTAACTACGATTAAGGTCTTAGCCCCCATTTTTCGATGAACGGCCTCTTATTCCGCTGCAAGCCTTGCGATGTTGACGATCACCTCTACGGCCTTCTCCATAGAGGGGACGGGCACGTATTCATATCGGCCGTGGAAGTTCTCGCCACCGGCAAAGATGTTGGGGCAGGGAAGGCCCTTGAAAGAGAGCTGGGCGCCGTCTGTGCCGCCTCTGATCGGCTGAACGCGGGGCGTAACGCCTGCTTCGCGCATAGCCTTGTCGGCCAGCTCGATAACGTGCATCACGGGCTCGATTTTCTCCCTCATGTTGAAATATTGGTCGGTGAGGGTGAGAGTGGCTGCACCGGGATACTCTTTGTTGATTTCGGCCACGGCATCGATCAGAGTCTGCTTCCTGAGGTCGAATTTATTGCGGTCGAAGTCGCGGATTATGTATGAAACGGTGGTTTGCTCCACATCGCCTTTGACGCCGGTGAGGTGGTAGAATCCCTCGTAACCTTCTGTATGGGCGGGAGTCTCTGTAGCGGGGAGCATGTTGATGAGCTTGGCGGCGATGAGCATAGAGTTTACCATCTTACCCTTGGCCGTGCCGGGGTGCACATTGCGTCCGTTGATCACAATCTTGGCACCTGCCGCGTTGAAATTTTCAAATTCCAGCTCGCCGACGGCGCCTCCGTCCATTGTGTAGGCGAAGTCGCAGCCGAAGAGGGGAACGTCG
Source organism: Muribaculaceae bacterium (assembly GCA_022509145.1). Lineage (GTDB taxonomy): Bacteria > Bacteroidota > Bacteroidia > Bacteroidales > Muribaculaceae > Lepagella. The sequence goes on from JAFLTX010000036.1 coordinate 14,975, forward strand.
AAATTGTGGGCGCCTTCGCCGATCTCTTCGTCGGGATTGAAGCCGATGCGGATCTTCCCGTGCTTGATTTCGGGATGATTCTGCAGATATTCCACAGCGGTGAGAATCTCCGCGATGCCGGCCTTGTCGTCGGCGCCGAGGAGGGTGGTGCCGTCGGTGACGATGAGATCCTGGCCTACGTAATTAAGCAGTTCGGGAAATTCCGAGGGCGATAGCACGATTCCTTTCTCCTGGTTCAAAACAATATCGCTGCCGTCGTAATGGCTCACGATGCGGGGCTTAACATCCTTGCCGCTCATGTCGGGAGCGGTGTCGAGGTGGGCGATGAAACCGATGGTGGGGAGAGCCTTGTCGGTATTGGCGGGGAGAGTGGCCATCAGATAACCTTTCTCGTCGAGAGTTATCTCCTCGAGACCCATCTGCTCAACCTTCCCTTTGAGAAACTGTGCGAAGTCAAGCTGGATGTGGGTTGAGGGCGTGACACCGGTGGTGGGGTCGCTCTGGCTGTTTATCTTTACAAATTCAAGAAATCTGTCGGTAACTGTCATAGATATTGGATTTTAAGTTGCTTTTCAAAATTACTGTTAGATACTAATTGCAAAAATACCAAAAATATTTATTAAATTTGCTTTGCATGAAAAGATTTTTAATTATGATTGCGGTGGTGGCAGTCGTGATAGGGGTTTGTGTGGCGGTAGAGCGCTGCAAAAATACCCCGGCAGCCACGCCCGCGCCGGATTATTCCGACGCTCTCGATTTCGCGAGAAATCCCGAAGGCACGCCGGAGCAGATCGTTGAATACGAGGGGTTTCGCGTGTCGTTCAATCCCGAGAACAAGACGCCCAACTGGGTGGCTTGGGAGCTCCTTGGCTCGGAGACCGACGGCGAGGAAACGCGTTACAATACTTTTTGGCAAGATACTGAAGTGGAGGGATGCCCGTCTCACAGCGACTATACCCATTCCGGTTATGACAGGGGGCACATGTGCCCTTCGGCCGATCAGAAATGGAGCCGACAGGCGATGATCGACTGTTTCTCCATGGCCAACATGACGCCGCAAGACCATTCGCTGAATGCAGGCGCGTGGGCCACTTTGGAGAAGAAGGAGCGCCTCTGGGCCAAACGCGATTCGGCTATCGTAATCATTGCCGGACCGATCTATACCCCTTCAGACAACCAGCGCATCGGGAACGCCGGCGTAAGGGTGCCGAGTGCATTTTATAAGGTGATGATAGCTCCTTATCTGAGCGAACCACGCGGGATCGGGTTCATATACCCCAACAGCTCCGCGCCGGGAAACATGCAAAATTACTCCATGACAATCGACCAGGTAGAGGAGATCACGGGTATAGATTTCTTCTACAACCTGCCCGACGACATAGAGACGGCAATCGAATCCACGGCTTCTTTCAAAGAGTGGGATAAGCGCTAAATGTTCGTATATGGCTGAATTTGAACCTGCTGTAATCGCGCTTTCCACCCCTCCGGGCACCAGCGGCATCGCCGTTTTGAGGATGAGCGGAGAGGGAAGTCTCGAAATTTTGAGAAAAGCCTGGCGAGGCAAAGACCCGCAAGAATTCCGCTCTCACACCGTCCATTTGGGATGGATCGCAGATGAGAGCGGCGAGGATATCGACCAGGTGGTGGCTACGGTGTTTCGCGCGCCTAACTCCTACACCGGCGAGGATGTGGTGGAGATTTCGTGCCACGGGTCTATGTGGGTTGTAAGCGCGATTATCAGACGCCTGATAGAGTGCGGCGCTGAAGCTGCACGGGCAGGGGAATTTACACGGAGGGCATTCATCAACGGACGCCTCGATCTTGCCCAGGCCGATGGTGTGGCCGATATGATCGCGGCTTCTTCACGAATGGCTGCCAAGCTTGCTGCAGCCCAGATGAAAGGTACTTATTCAAAACGGCTGGAAGAGCTGCGCAAAGAGCTCCTTGACCTCTGCGTGCTGCTTGAGCTCGAACTTGATTTCTCTGAGGAAGACGTTGAGTTTGCAGATCGTCAAAAGCTTATCACACTTGCGAAAACGGTTTTGGCAGAAGTGGAGAGGCTCGCGTCCTCGTTCAAGACCGGGCAGGCCTTCAAAAACGGTGTGCCGGTCGCCATCACGGGAATTCCGAACGTGGGGAAATCCACGCTGCTCAATGCCCTGGCTGGCGAGCAGAAAGCGATAGTGACCGACATCCCTGGCACCACCCGCGATGCGATAGAAGACGCAATTGAACTCTCGGGCATCCTCTTCAGATTTGTGGATACGGCAGGGCTGAGGGAGAGCGGCGATGAGGTGGAGAAAATCGGTATTCAGCGAACAAAGGATGCCGCAGCAAAGGCTTCTATTATCCTCTATCTTATTGACCCGACGCAAGATATAGAAAGTCAGGAGAAAGAACTTGAAGCTCTGAGAAATGCCTCTGAAGCGAAAGTAGTGAGGGTATGGACTAAAGCGGATATCTCGCAACTCCCTGAAGATGAGAAGAAATCTTGTGAGAGTAAGAGTAATGAGCTGAAAACCACTTCTTTGGAAGGCGATAGAGACGCAATAGTCATATCTGCCAAAGAGGGCAACGGACTTGAAGAATTGAAGAAGAGAATAGTAGGTATCGCAACCGGAGGTGCAAACACAGAAGACGGGCTGATAATAACCAATGCGCGCCATTACAATGCGTTGCGTGAAGCGGAAGAACCGTTGCGAAGGCTTATTGAAGGCCTGCAACTGGGTCTGCCGGCCGACATATTGGCGCAAGATTTACGTCAGTCAGAGCGCTCCCTGGCTGAAATCACCGGCGCCGTCACCTCTGATGAGCTTCTCTCAACCATTTTCTCGCGGTACTGCATAGGTAAGTAAAAATACAGAATATCAGCCTTTTGAATCTTAAGACACCCATTAAAGAAGGCATTCCCTCAGAGTGCCTTTTCTTATTCCTATGCCCCACCTTTTACCCTAAATAATCTGAAACAAGCAATCTAAAATTAATTCAAAGGCTCACCCTCATATAGGATTTTGTAATTAGAGAAACTTAATATTGCAAAATAATCTATTAAGAGCTGTAACACACTTATTCATAGTGAGTAAGAGGTGGGAAAGGTGAGGGCTGGCCGGAAGATGCGGAGAATATGGCAACTAATCTCCGCAAATTTGCGGAGATTAGTTGGTATTTTCTCCGCAAAGTATAAAAATAGGGTGGGAGAGGCGCCCTGACGAGGAGGAGGGTGGTCTGACCTGTCCTGAAATTTGTTTACAGATTTATTTAGGATTTGATTGTTCAGTATG
>JAFLTX010000037.1:0-14579 GCA_022509145.1 Muribaculaceae bacterium
ACCAGTCTTCTACCATGCTTCAAAGCATTTTCGTAATGTTTGCCTTTATTATGGTATTCCAGCTTATGGGAGGTCTTTTCACACCCATTCAGTCAATGCCTGATTGGGCACAATATATCACATACGCCATCCCACCGCGCTATTTCATCGAAATTATGAGGTCGGTGTATCTCAAAGGCACCTCGATCGACGGCCTTTGGTTGCAGTTCGGCGCCTTGACTGCCTTCGCTTCTGCACTGTCGCTCATAGCCGCCCTCTCTTATAAAAAACAAAGTTGATATGAAAATCATAGTCGCCATAGATGGATTTGCTGCCTCCGGGAAAAGCACAATAGCCCAGGATTTGGCGGAGAAAACGGGTTACACCCATATTGACAGCGGTGCGATGTACCGAGCCGTCACCCTTTTCGGGATGCAAAAAGGGCTGGTCACATCATCGACCAGCATTGACTCCAAGAAACTTATAGAACTTCTGCCGACCATAAATATTTCTTTTGATAGAACACCCGAAAATTACTTCACAATGCTTAACGGGAAAAATGTGGAGAAAGAAATTAGGAGCCTTGCAGTTAGCAATCTTACTCCCCACATAGCGAAAATTGTCGAAGTACGTAACTTTTTAACCGCTCGGTTGAGAGAGATGGGAAAGAATAAAGGTGTAGTAATGGAGGGTCGGGATATCGGCACAGTTGTTTTCCCGGATGCCAAGATGAAAGTGTTTGTAACGGCACCGTTGAATCTCAGTGTGGAAAGACGTCTTGAAGAACTGAAACAGCAGGGGAATCCGGCCACTTATCAGTCGGTGGAAGACGACATTCTCGAGCGAGATAAGATTGATTCCGCCTGGACTTATCCAGCCAAAGACGCGATCAGAATTGAGAACGGCGCTGAGCCCTTATCCGCCATAGTCCAACACCTATTTTCGATTTTCGAAAGTCTGACAGCTGTCCCCTGACACTAAAAAATTTCCTATTTCTATTCCGAAAAAGTGTCACTAATGACACTTTTTCGGAATAGAAAATGAATTCAACATTACTTGGTGTGGCGGGGGAACATCTTGCGGACTACCAAAAGACTGCTGCGGGATGTTGGATTTTGAGATATGGAAAATTGTGCTTATCTTTGGGAAAAATTAAAGAAAAACACAGCTTATCATTCCTACACACTTAACAATCTATGAAAGATTCATTCGTATTTCTTGCCGAGGGTTTTGAAGAGATAGAAGCGCTCACAGTGATAGATCTTTTGCGTCGAGCCGGGATGCCGGTGAAGACGGTTTCGATAACCACTTCTTTGCAAGTGACGGGTGCTCACGGCGTGAGCGTGAAAGCCGATCTCCTTTTCGACAACACGCATTTTGCCAATGCGGATTGGCTCATACTTCCCGGCGGAATGCCCGGCGCCTCCAACCTCTATGAATTCGGACCGCTGCAGGGACTTCTCCGCAACCAGGCCGCCTCTCCCGAGGGGAGAATCGCAGCCATCTGTGCCTCACCGGCGGTAGTGCTCGGTCAGCTCGGACTTCTTGAGAACGAGCCAGCCACATGCTATCCAGGATTTGAAGATATGTTGAAAGGTGCCGAAGTGATTGATGCCCCCGTGGTGAAGAGCGGAAAGTTTGTGCTCGGCAACGGACCGGCCAACGCCATGATCTGGGCCCTCTCGATTATCAGCGAGGCCCTGGGCTCGCAAGAGGCGCTCAAGGTAGCCAACGGGCTGCTGCTTTATCCTCGTGATACGGAAGAGGTAGACTTCTATTTTGGCTGATTACCTTACCGTCAAGACGCCGGGTGAAGGGCTCGTCAGAGAGAAGATGAGCCGCTTCATCTCATTTGCCCTCCACGCCGAGACGCCGGAGGAAGCCGCGTCATTGGTCAAGGATTACCAGAACAAGTATTGTGATTCCCGCCATGTGTGCTGGGCCTATATCTTAGGTGTCGACGGCAACACCTGGCAAGCCAACGACAACGGCGAGCCGTCGGGAACGGCCGGACGTCCCATTCTTGGGCAGATCAGAAGCAAGGGGCTAACAAACACCTTGGTTGTGGTGGTGCGCTATTTCGGTGGAATCAAACTGGGTACATCGGGGCTGATAGCAGCGTATAAGGCGGCTGCCTGTGAGGCGCTCGACAACGCAGAAATCGTGGAGTGCAGCGAGATGGTGCAGCTGAACGTTAGCTTCTCTTATATGGAGATGAACGAAGTGATGAAATATGTCAAGGCCAACGATTTGCAAGTATTGGATAAGGCCTTCGACAATGTTTGCAACATGACGCTCTCCATCGCCAAGGATGACCTTGAGAAAACCATGGCCGAGTTGCAGTCGCATACGATTTCTCTTACACCTATAGAATAATAGTCGGCACTTCTGCTGGAAGTGTAACGTTAATTAGTATAAGGTGTAAAGATAATCGCCTTTTATATGAGATTTGGCGGAATCTCTCCCGTGCCAACGGCGCCCAAAAGCGAGTGGTCTTAAAACCGAGAGGGGAGATGAAGCAAAATTCAAGAAAAAATTAAAAAAATTTGATTTTAATTGCTTGTAATTCAAAAATAATTACGAAATTTGCACTCGGAAATTAAAATTGGGGAGAAAACTAAGGTAAAAAAACTTATAAAAATATTAAAACCATGACAAAAGCAGATATCGTAAACGAAATTGCTAAAAGCACAGGGCTCGACAAAACTGCAGTGCTTCAGACAGTTGAGAAATTTATGGAAGTTGTGAAAGATAACATGGCTGAAGGTAACAACGTTTACCTCAGAGGTTTCGGCAGCTTCGTAGTAAAGGTTCGCAAAGCTAAGACTGCTCGCAACATTTCAAAGAACACATCTCTCAAGATTCCGGCTCACACAGTGCCTGCCTTCAAGCCCAGCCGTATTTTCTTGGAACAAGTAAAGAAAGAAGTTAAATAATTTTCACAGCTAATTCACAACAATTATGCCAAGCGGAAAGAAAAGAAAAGGCCACAAGATGGCAACTCACAAACGTAAAAAACGTCTGAGAAAGAACCGTCATAAGAAGAAATAAGATGTAGATGCGGCCCGGAAGGGCGCAACTCACACATCCACAGAACATAACAGGCGAAGGCGAGTCGGGGAAGGGAGAGTATCCTGCCGATGCCTACGCCTGTAAATGTATGTGGCGGCAACAATATCAGACTAATTTTCAGATTTAAAAACATTAATGAAAAGCGAATTAATTGTAGACGTTCAGCCAAAAGAGGTGTCGATAGCCCTGCTTGAAGACTCGCGGTTGGTCTCTTTACAGAAGGAGAATCGCAACCAGGCGTATGCCGTGGGCGATATCTATCTTGCCAAGGTAAAGAAGATAATGCCGGGTCTGAATGCGGCTTTCGTCGACGTTGGCTACGAAAAAGACGCTTTTCTTCATTATCTCGACCTCGGACCGCAGTTTCTCACCTATAAGAATTTCATGGAAGAAGCCATGAAAGAGAAGAAGAAGGTGCCGCAGATCTCCAAGATTGCGGAAGAGGCTGACATCCCGAAGCAAGGGTTGATCACCGACGTGCTCACCCCCGGGATGCTGCTGCCGGTCCAGATTGTAAAGGAGCCCATATCGTCGAAGGGTCCGAGACTCACCACCGAGCTCTCGCTCACCGGGCGTTTCATGGTGCTCATCCCATTCTCCAACAAAATCTCCATCTCTTCAAAAATCAAAAGCACTGAAGAGAAGATACGTCTTCGTCAGCTCGTGGGAAGCATCAAGCCGAAAGGTTTCGGCGTCATAGTGAGAACATCGGCGGAAAATAAGAAAGTGGCCGAGCTCAACAACGAGATGCGCACCCTCCTGGGTCTTTGGGAAGAAACCGTGGAGAAGCTCCAGAAGAGCAAACCCCCGACGCTTATTCACGAAGAAGAATCCCGCGCTGTGGGCGTGATCAGAGACCTCTTCACACCCAATTTTGAAAACATCTATGTCAACGACTCCGAGATCTTCAACCAGATCCGCAACTATGTGTCGTTGATAGCTCCGGAGAACAAAGAGGTGGTGAAGCTCTACAAAAACCCCCTCCCGATCTTCGACCATTTCAACATCACCAAGCAGGTGAAGAGCAGTTTCGGGAAGACGGTGTCGTTCAAGAGCGGAGCCTACATCATCATCGAGCATACGGAAGCTCTCCACGTGATAGACGTAAACTCGGGCAACCGCAGCAAGCAGGGCGTAGACCAGGAAACAAACGCGCTTGAAGTGAACATGCGTGCCGCAGACGAGATAGCACGCCAGCTTCGGTTGCGCGATATGGGCGGCATCATCGTGATCGACTTCATCGACATGAACAAAGGGGAACACCGCAACACCCTCTTCGAACACATGAAAGAGGTGATGGCAAACGACCGCGCACGCCACAACATTCTGCCTCTCAGCAAGTTCGGACTGATGCAGATTACGCGTCAAAGGGTGCGTCCCGCAATGGACATCGAAACCACGGAGGTTTGCCCCTCGTGTTACGGGAAAGGTGAAATCCAGCCTTCTTTGCTTTACACCGACAAGCTCGAAGAGAAGATCGATTACCTGGTGGAAAGATTGGGAATCAAGAAATTTACACTTTACGTTCACCCCTTCGTGGACGCCTATCTGAAGAAAGGATTTGTGTCGATCTATTTTAAATGGAGAAAAAAACATGGTCGCGGAATGAAGGTTGTCCCCGACCAAAGTCTTGCCTATCTGCAATATAGAGTGGTGGATTCTGAAGGTAAGGAGATAGACCTAAAAGAAGAATCCGATATGAACAGCAGCGAGACGAAAAACCGCACGCGCGTTAAAAACCGTGTGCAAGAAGAGAACAACGATCAGAACTGACCTGAGAGAGCCAGTGACGGCCGGAAGGTTATAAATCGAGAAATGAAGAAAGCCATCTCCAACAGGAGATGAATCGCAAAGGGGCTGCGCAATTAGGCGCAGCCCCTTCTTTCAGCCAATAAATTGCAGTTATTGGCGCTTGTGCGTCTTTAACCCGGCGCCCTAATTTTTCCAGGGTGCACACATCTTATACATCCGGCATTAACTCCCTATCAAACTTGCAAGTCGGCCAGGAAATCGGCTACGATAAACGTGGATCCGCCAACATAGATTACGTCTTCCTTGGAGGAATCAGCCAGGGCTGCACGATATGCTTCTTTCACAGTAGGATAGGTCGTACCCTTTATTCCGGCCTGCGCGAAGATTTCAGCCACATCCTGCGGCTGCATGGCACGCGGAATGGAAGCGCGGGTGAAATAATAATCGGCTTTGGCAGGGAAGAGGTTCACGATATGAGCCACGTCTTTATCGTTTACAAAACCGACAACAAATCTGATATGCTTACCCGGAAATAGAGCTCTCAGCGTCACCATATTCTCGGTGATACCTCCTTCGTTATGGCCGGTGTCGCAAATCACAACCGGTGCATCTCCCACTTGTTCCCAGCGTCCCCGCAGACCTGTGAGCGTCACCACGCCCTCCAGACCGGCAACAGTTTTCTCCAACTGCAGAGGAATTCCTACTTTCGGGAGTTCACGCAAAGCCGTAGCCACGGTGCGCATATTTTTCCCCTGATAACGCCCCCGCAGAGGTATGACGACGGAGTGGTCTCTGTCGATTTCGAGGCGCCAACCTTGAGCCGGCTCGTAATCCAACCGGATGTCAGGTTGCTCCTCCGCAAAAGTAATCTCCGCGCCTTTTTCACGTGCCGTTTCATCAAATACTTCCTTGACACGGCCATCAGCCTCACCTATCACTACCGGAACACCCGGTTTTATGATTCCGGCCTTCTCGCGCGCGATATCTTCGAGCGTAGAGCCGAGAAACTGGGTGTGGTCGAACGAGATGTTGGTGATGATGCTCAGCAGGGGAGTAATGATGTTTGTGGAATCGAGCCGGCCTCCCATACCGACTTCAACCACCGCCACGTCTACTTTCTCTTTCGCAAACCAGTCGAAGGCCATCATCATAGTCAGTTCGAAAAATGAGGGCTTGAGGTCTGAATCCCTTCGTCTCCAATCATTCACGAATTCCACCACGCTTTCTTTCGGAATCATCTTCCCGTCGATCCGAATGCGTTCGCGAAAATCGAGGAGATGGGGCGAGGTGTATAGTCCGGTCTTGTAGCCGTTAGCTTGCAGCACGGAGGCAAGTGTATGCGAGGTGGAACCTTTTCCGTTGGTGCCGGCGATGTGAATGGCTTTAAATTGCTTATGGGGCGAACGATAAATAGAATCGAGGGCGAGAGTGTTGTCGAGCCCGGGTTTATAGGCGGCCGCGCCTACACGTGAGAACATCGGAAGCTGGCCAAACAGCCAGTCGATCGCTTCTTGATATTGCTTCTCTTTTGAGTCCATTTCAAAGGCCATAGAGCAGATAGCCGGCTAACCCGGCGAGTATGATTATGAAGATTGGATGCATTTTCACTTTCTTTCCACGCCAGGGGATGGCAAAGAAGGCGAGACAGAAAGCCACCACGGCAATCAGTATGTTGGCGGTGAGTTGGAAGGAGGTCCCCTCGGGGTTGAAGTTGGCGGCGTTCATCAGCAGAATGGCAGCCGAGGCGATAAGGCCCACAACTACCGGTCTGAGCCCTGAGAAAATCCCCTTTATGGCACCGCTCTCATGGTGTTTCTTGATGAAATGAGAGAGGTAAATCACCAGGAAGAAAGAGGGGAGAGTCACAGCCAGTGTGGCCAGCACCGACCCGAGAATACCCCAGAGCGGCCCGGCAAACATAGGGTCGACGTTAGCCGGAGCCACATAGCCGATATACGTTGCGGAGTTTATACCGATGGGGCCCGGTGTCATCTGGGAAATGGCCACGATGTCGGTAAACATTGTCTCCGACACCCAACCCGGTGTCACCACAAGCTTCTCTACCAGCGACAGCATGGCATAACCCCCGCCGAAGCCGAAGACTCCGATTTTAAGGTAAGCCCATATGAGTTGCCAGTAGATTTGCATTGGCGTAGGTAGTTAAGATATATCGGTGTTTTGTATCAGATGTTTCCTGATGTCAGGGAGGATTATTTCTTCTTCAATTTTCTTTGGGGTATGCACCAGCAGAGCCATCCGCCAACACCTCCCAGAACGATATAGAGGATCGGGTTGGAGAGGAATCCGATGTCGAGAGAGATCATGAGCGCCACCACCACCGGCACCCACACCGTGAGCAGATTGAGCTTCGCGGCCTTGGCGGAGGTGATGACGGGGGCCACGATAAGGGCCACCACAGCCGGGCGAATCCCCATGAACATGGAGGAGATTACGTGATTGTTTTTTATAAGGTCGGGAGTGAGGAATATCGCAATCAGCAGAATCATGAGGAAAGAAGGGAGGATAGTGCCCAATGCGGCAACCGCGCTTCCCCGCGTTCCCTTGATCTTGTCGCCTACAGAGGTGGCGATATTAACGGCAAGTATCCCGGGGAGTGCCTGGGATACTGCGAGAAGGTCGAGAAAGTCGTTGCGTTCTATCCAGCCTCTTTTATCCACCACCTCTCTCTCAATGATGGAAATCATGGCCCATCCGCCGCCGAAGGTGAAAGCTCCGATTTTGAGAAAGGTGGTGAAGAGCTGAAAGTTAATATTTGTGGCTGGTTTCTTCAAGTTCGCTGATTGTCAGTTTCTTACTGTCCATCTTCCTCCATACGTAAGCGATGTAGGCAAGCACGAACGGCACGCCGATCGAGACGTACGTCATCGCCACCAGAGTGAATTCCGACGACGATGCGTTGCGGATGGAGAGCGATGAAGACGGATCGATGATCGAGGGATAGAACGGAGTGTCCATGAACCCTGCTGCCCAGAAAAGGGAAATAACAGTGAGGGCTGTGCCGATTCCGCCGAACCAAACGGCGTTTCTCGAGCCTTTCACGAAGCAGGCCCTGTATATCGAGAATAGCACCAGGATCACACCGATGAGGAAGGTCATCCCGATCCACCATCCGCGGGTCATATTGTGGAAATACTTGAAGTCTTCTTCTTCCACCACGAGCTGGGTGGTAGAGGCGTCAACCACTACCTGGCCGGTCGCTGTCCAGAGCATGGCCATGAACCAAAGGAAGAACACCAGGAAGATTCCCGCGTTGGTGAGGCACTTCGCGCGGAGCTTGGCCACCAGTTCATCGTTGTCGATGTTGTTTATCATATACATGCAAGCCAGCGTGCGGGCCAGGAAGAGCACGGCCACGCCGAGGAGCAGGTTCTGCCAGTTGAAGATGGCCTCGAAGCCGTGGGTGTGGGCCCAATGCGAGATCACCGGCTGGCGCACATCCGTGAGCAGCTGGCGGTCTACGCTGAATTCGGCGCCGAAGAAGAACATTGCCACGGCCACGCCCAGCAGCAGGCACCCTACCGAACCGTTGATGAAGAGGAACGTGTCGTAGGTCTTGCGGCCGAACACGTTGCCCGGTTTGTCGCGGTATTCATAGCTGACGGCCTGCAGGATGAAGCTGAAGAGGATGCAGATCCAGAGCCAGTAGGCCCCGCCGAAGCTCGTGGAGTAGAAGAGCGGAAATGATGCGAAGAGAGCGCCGCCGAAGAGCACGAGCGTGGTGAAGGTCAGCTCCCATTTCCGGCCTATCGAGTTTACTATGAGGAGTTTCTCCTTCTCGTTGGCTGCGCCGAGAAGCATCGTCTGGCCGCCTTGCACAAAGAGGAGGAACACCAGGATTCCGCCGAGTACGGAAACTATCACCCACCAATAGTTCTGAAGATATTCTAAAGTCATGATACTTGCGGATTAACAGGGTCTAAGTTTTTCTTTGATTCTCTCGAGGTGGTCTTCACCATGATGCTCACTTCCGCGATGAGCAGGGCCGTGAAGACTGCTGCAAACATCCAGAACGTGACGATTACGGATGAGGTGGAGACTGAGGATATGGCAGCCTTGGTAGGTAGAAGATCCTGCACCGTCCACGGCTGGCGTCCAACTTCGGCCACTGCCCAACCTGCTTGCGAGCAGAGCCACATAAACGGCACGGAGAGCATCGCTATCCACTGCAGCATCTTCGACTTTGTCAGCGCCCCCGATTTCTTGTAAGCAATGATAAGGGCCACGATGATGAATAGGAGGAAGTATGAGCCGAGGATCACCATGATTCTGAACATGGTGAAGGTGAGCCCTACAGGCGGGATGGCTTCTTCCACGGTGTCGAAATATCCGTAACCGAAGAAGGGATAATCTTGTTCGAGGCGTTGCTTGGCTTCGGCCATCTCTGCTTCGTTGCCGTCTTTCAAGGCGGCGTCATAGTCGCGGAGGGCCTGCTGGGCCATCTTGCCGCGCTCTATCCTCTCGGCGTAGCTCACGGTGTTGATTGTGTCGCCGTTCTCGTTGATATCCACGCCGTTGATGATGTCGGCGATACCCGGCACGAACGCTTCATAGTCGTGGCGCGCAAGGATTGAAAGGCCGTTGGGGATGTCGAATTTGAAAAGGTATTCGGCCTCGGCGTCGTCCCAGTTCTTGTCGGGATTGACTATGCCGAATCCCACCAGGCTCTGGCCTTTCTGGCCATGATAAAGACCTTCCATGGCGGCGAGTTTCATCGGTTGATGGCGAGCCACCTCTACAGCGGAACCGTCGCCGGTCCACATGGTGAGCGCCATGCCGATCAGACCTACCCAGCCGCCGGTCTTGATAGAGCGGAGAGCAAACTCCACATTTCTTTTCTTATAAAGGAACCAGCAGCTCACGCCGATCACGAAGACGCCGGCGAGAGCCCAGCCGCTGAAGACGGCGTGGAAGAACTTGTTGATGGCTACACCCGAGAAGAGATCCCAGAAGTTGTCCATCACATTTCTCATCTGCTCGGGATCGAACTCCATACCCACGGGATACTGCATCCAGGCGTTTGCCACGAGAATCCAAAGGGCTGAGAGTGATGCGCCGAAGGCCGTGAGCCAGGTGGCTGTGAGGTGGAAGCCCTTGCTCACCTTCCCCCAGCCGAAGAACATCACGGCAACGAAGGTGGCCTCGATGAAGAATGCAAAGATACCCTCGATGGCCAAAGGCGCGCCGAAGATGTCGCCCACAAACCAAGAGTAGTTGCTCCAGTTGGTGCCGAATTCAAACTCGAGAATCAACCCGGATGCCACACCGATGGCGAAATTGATGCCGAAGAGGGTCATCCAGAATTTCGTGCACGCAAGCCATTTCTCCGACTTGGTGCGCACATAGATGGTCTCCATCACCGCTACAATCACGGAGAGACCTAATGTGAGAGGTACAAAAAGCCAATGATAGATGGCGGTGAGTGCAAACTGCAATCGCGACCAGTCAATCAATGAATTCATATCTTCCATATCGACAATTAATTGAAATTTCGCAAACTCTTTTTAATGACCGCGGCTCGGCGCTGTCTTGATTATTTCCTTGTGGTTAGTTCCGTCCTTACGGCTTCGGCGCGTTCCTCATCTGTGTCGTAATTCTTCTGCAGAAGGTTGGGGAAGAATATCCACTTGAAAATCACAAACATAATGAAGAGCTTCACCAATATGATCACCCATAGCGACTTCCCCACCGTCATAGAGCGGAAGCCGTCGTAATAAAAACGCCAGACGTTTTTAAAAGCATTCGTAATGGTCATTGGTGCAAAATTAAGAAATTTTTTCAAAATTGCGCCTTGTTTGTTAAAATTTTGTAAATTTGCAGTATTAATCCCAAGAATAAAAATTATAGTGAAATATGGCACTTTGGTTTGAATGCAAGGTAAAATATGATAAACTGCAGGAAAATGGTTCCGTAAAGAAGGTCAACGAACCTTATCTCGTTGATGCGCTTACTTTTACTGAAGCTGAAAGCAGGATAATTGAGGCCGTTACGCCGGCCATTTCCGGAGAATTCTCGATTTCTGCCGTCAAGAAGACCCGCATAGCCGAGATCTTTTTCTCGGAAGGCGACGACAGGTATTACATCGTTAAGGTCAATTTCCTGACAATCGACGAGAAGAGCGGCACGGAGAAGAAAGTGGCAAACTTTATCCTGGTGCAGGCTTCGGATTTCGACGGAGCCCTGAAGAACTTCAAGAAGGGGATGGTAGGCACGATGGCCGACTATGAGATTGTGTCGATCACAGAGACAATGATAATGGATGTATATCCTCTTTGAGAGCTTATCTAATTCTCTCTGAAGTCTCTTTAACTTTCTGAGAAATTGCTACTTATCCCCTGATACTTTAATTGATTCTGACAGTTCAGTTCACTCAAAATGAGCATCGCCGAAAACTTGAAAAGGATAAAAGCCGATCTTCCCGAAGGGGTGAGGTTGGTGGCCGTGTCGAAGTTTCAGCCGGTAGAGGCTGTCAAGGCTGCTTATGACGCCGGGCAACGTCTCTTCGGAGAGAGCCGTGTGCAGGAATTGGTGGCCAAAATTCCTCAGCTTCCCGGGGATATCGAGTGGCATTTTATCGGTCATCTGCAGACCAACAAGGTAAAGCAGATCATCGGGAAAACGGCGCTCATAGAGAGTGTGGATTCCAGGCGTCTGCTTGATGCAATAGACGATGAATCAAGACGTCAGGATGTCGTTACTAAAGTTTTGCTTGAAGTCCACGTGGCAAGCGAGGAAACGAAAAGCGGATTCACTCCGGGGGAGATAGAGAGCTATTTCGAGAGCCGTGAGTTTGAAACCCTTACTAACGTGCACATCTCCGGACTGATGGCAATGGCAACGAATACCGACGATGAATCTCGGGTACGAGAAGATTTCGCTGCAGTAGCGCGCCTCTTTAAAAGGGTGAAGGAGATTTGCGGCGAGGAATTGCGGGGATTCGACACTCTTTCGATGGGGATGAGCGGCGACTGGGAGCTGGCTGTGGCCGAAGGCTCGAATATGGTGAGAATCGGCACCGCTATATTCGGCGAAAGAGTTTGAATCTAAGACATATAGAACAACTTTTACAGGTAACCATAAATATTGTAATCAAAAATTGTAGAATAATGGCTGAATCAAAAATTTCAGTAGCGAATGCTAACAATTCTGGAAGGACGATTGCGATTATTGCAATGTTCTTTCTCTTTGCGATGATTTCGTTTGTTACCAACTTGGCGGCCCCGATCGGTACGATATGGGGATACCAGTTTGAAGGTAACAGTTTCTTGGGAATGTTGGGCAACATGATGAACTTCCTGGCTTACCTCTTCATGGGTATTCCGGCAGGCAAGTTGCTCACGAAAATAGGATATAAGAAGACTGCGCTCTGGGCCATGGCCATCGGCGCCATCGGTCTTGCCGTTCAGCTCGTTTCAAGCTGGTTTGGCGGTGAAATCGAAGTTTCGTCTTCTACCGTTACGGTGAAAGAATACGTTGACGGTCAGGCTTACGACGTAGCCAAGACGATGCACGTAACCCTCAATTTCATCATCTATCTTCTCGGTGCATTCATCGCCGGTTTCTGCGTATGTATGCTCAACACGGTGGTCAACCCGATGCTCAACCTCCTCGGTGGCGGCGGCAACAAGGGTAACCAGCTCATCCAGACGGGCGGCGCGCTCAACTCTCTTGCAGGCACTCTCACTCCGTTCTTCGTAGGCGCTCTCATCGGTCAGCTCTCGAGAAAGACAGACATGGGTAATGTGGCTCCGCTGCTTTGGATCGCCATCGGCATCTTCGTGGCATCGTTTATCGTAATCAGCTTCGTAAAGATTCCGGAGCCCAACTTGAGCACCGGCAAGAAGGTGAAATACGAACACAGCCCCTGGAGCTTCCGCCATACGGTGCTCGGCGTAATCGCCATCTTCTTCTATGTAGGTATCGAGGTAGGTATTCCCGGCACACTCAACTTCTATCTTGCCGACCAGACTCCCAACGGCGCCGGTGTGCTCGGCGATGCTTCGGCCATAGCCGGTGCGGTGGTGGCCATCTATTGGCTGCTGATGCTCGTGGGCCGTTTCACTTCCGGTATCATCTCCGGCAAAGTATCCACCAAGACGCAGCTCGTTACGGTATCGGCCGTTTGTATCTGCCTCATCGGTCTTGCCATCTTCAGCTCGGAGAAATCTAAATTTGACGTTCCTTCGTTCATCTATAATCCCCAGGCCAATACCACTGCCACTCTCGAGGCTGCCGGTATGCCGTCTGACGAAATCAAGGCATTCCTTGATGAGCCTACAGCTGAAAAACTCGCTCCCTATACCACTACCCATACAATCACTACCACCAGCAACCAGCAGGTGGAGAAAGTGTTGGTAAACAACAGCGAAAAGCAGCCCGTAGAGATTATCGAGGCCGTGCAGGAACGTCCGGGTATCCCGTACTCTGCATTGTTCCTGATCCTTTGCGGACTCTGCACCAGCGTGATGTGGGGCGGTATCTTCAACCTCGCCGTGGAAGGCCTCGGCAAATATACGGCCCAGGCTTCCGGTATCTTCATGATGATGGTGGTAGGCGGTGGTGTCCTGCCGCTGTTGCAGCAGCTCCTCGTGAAAGGCGTGGGCTACATGCCGAGCTACTATCTGGTGATCGGCGGCGTAGGCTTCATCTTCCTCTATGCAATCTGGGGTTGCACCAATGTTAATAAGGATATCCCCGTAGAACTCGACGAGAACCTCAAGGAGATAAAAGACGAAATATCTCTGGTAGACTGACAATTCTGAACCCGAGGCCTCGGCAGCAACGTCGGGGCCTCGGGCCTAATCGATAAAATCTCAAGAAGACCTAAAAATTCCAATGACTATGAGAAACGGAGCAGACAATATAAGGATGCTTGTGGCTTCGATGGTTGAAGCCGCCAAATCCGGACATCCCGGTGGCGCCATGGGTGGTGCCGACTTCATCAATGTGCTTTACAGCCGCTTCTTGGTTTACGATCCGAAGGATCCCAACTGGATGGGGCGCGACAGATTCTTCCTCGATCCGGGACACATGTCTACGATGCTGTATGCAGTGCTGGCGCTGACAGGGAAATATACCCTTGAAGAGCTCAAGCAGTTCAGGCAGTATGAAAGCCCGACGCCGGGCCATCCTGAGCTTGACGTGGCCCGTGGCGTGGAAAACTCCAGCGGTCCGCTCGGCCAGGGCCATACGATGGCCGTAGGTTGCGCCATTGCCGAAAGGATTCTTGCCGCCCGCTTCGGTGAGGTGGTGGCTCATAAGACTTATGCTTATATCTCCGACGGCGGAGTGCAGGAGGAGATCTCACAAGGCGCCGGACGCATCGCCGGAAATCTCGGCCTCCACAATCTTATAATGTATTATGACGCCAACAACGTGCAGCTCTCCACGAAGGTTGACGAGGTGACGACCGAAGACACCGCTGCCAAATACAGATCATGGGGTTGGAACGTGATTGAAATCGACGGTTCAGACGAGGTTCAGATAGTGAAAGCGCTTGAAGATGCCAACAAGGAAGAGCATCGCCCCACCTTAATTATAGGGAAGACGGTGATGGCCCGCAAAGTTGTTAAAACCGACGGCAGCTCCCTCGAAGGAGCAGTCTCTACTCACGGCCAGCCGCTTTCGAAGGCAGGTGCCGACGTTTCGGCTACCATCAAGGCCCTCGGTGGCAACCCCGACAATCCCTGGGAGATCTTCCCGGAAGTAAAAGAGGAGTATGCCCGCAGGCGCGTGGAGCTCGAGCAAATCGTCGAGGC
>JAFLTX010000037.1:14679-17993 GCA_022509145.1 Muribaculaceae bacterium
CTCCACGGCGGTCTGATACCGGCCTGCGGAACGTTCTTCGTTTTCTCCGACTATGTGAAGCCGGCTCTCAGAATGTCGGCCCTTATGGAGCTCCCCGTGAAATATATCTTCACCCACGACTCCTTCAGGGTAGGGGAAGACGGCCCGACTCACCAGCCCGTGGAGCATGAAGCTCAGATAAGGCTGATGGAGCAGCTGCGCAATCTATCCGGCAAGCAGTCTACGGTTGTTTTCCGTCCGGCCGATGCCACGGAGGCTCTCGGGTGTTACGAGGTGGCGATGCAGACCTGGGACCGTCCCAGCGTCTTTATCCTCACCCGTCAGGACGTGCGCGACGTCGACACTCTGCCCAAGGCAGAGGTCATAGCAGGCGTGAAACGCGGCGGTTACATAGCTTTCGGCAACAAGGATGAGAAACCCGAAATCGTGCTCGTCGGCAACGGCAGCGATGTAGGTCTGTTGCTCAGTTGCGCCGAAGACCTTGCCAAGGAAGGGGTGAAAGTGCGCGTGGTTTCCGTTCCTTCTCTCGGACTTTTGAACGAACAAGGGGAGGAATATATTCGCTCATTGATACCAGATGGCGTGAAATGTTTCGGTCTCACCTCCGGTTTGCCGTCAGTTTTGCTCCCGTTGATGAGGGGTGAATATCGGGTTGTAGGACTCGAAAGATTCGGTGCAAGTGCCCTTTATAAGGTGCTGGAAAAGGCTTTTGGCTTCGAAAAAGAAGAAATTTTAACAAAAATTCAACTATTTTTAGGTTTAAAGCGTTAATATATTAAAAAAAGTATTAACTTTGCAACTCGTTAAGAGAAAACTAAATTCATTTTTTATAATTAATTAATTATTGTTCTATGAAGAAAAGTGTATTACTCGGTGCTGCAGCACTTGCGTTTGCTTCAACTTCAGCCTTTGCTCAGACAGAGGTAGTAGAAGTATACGAAAGTGTAAATCAGTATGGTCAGATCGACCAGTGGGTTGGCGATTGCACTCAAGGTAGACTTATCAACAAAAACAAAGACAATTGGTTTATCACTCTCGAAGGTGGTGCCAATATGCTTTTTGGTAAGGAGGATATCAACGCCGACATCAAGAACCGTATCGATGGCAATGGTGCTATCTACGTAGGTAAGTGGGTTACTCCGACTTTCGGTTTCCGCTTCGGTGCCAACTGGATTCTTACTAAAGGCGCTACCAGCTACGGTGGTGAATTCCAGAAATGGAACAGCCCTTGGGAAGTAAAGAAAGGCGACGAATGGAAGACAGGTATCTACGAACAGCGCTGGATGGGCCTTGGTCCTGAATTCGACGTTCTCATCAACCTCACCAACTGGTGGTGTGGCTATCGCCCCAACCGCGTTTACAACGCAGTTCTCCATGGTGGCGCAGGTGCATACTGGCGTTGGCGCTATGATGAAAGAGGCGAAGTGAAGCTCAATGAGTTCGGTGGTATCTACTATCCCGATTCAAAATGGCATTCAGCTCACAACACCATCCTCTTTGCTAACCTCGGTCTTATGAACAGCTTCCGTCTCAGCAAGCATGTTGATTTCTTCATCGACCTGCAGTATGAGATGGTTAACGAACCGATCCTTGAGCACCTCGCAACTGCTTACCTTGGTTTCAACTTCAACCTTGGCAAGACTGGTTGGGACTGCCCCGTGGTTCCTGTTTGCGCAGACGTAACTGCTCTCCGCGACCAGATCGCTATGCTCGAAGCTCAGGTTCAGAACCTCGAAGCTCGCAACCGCGCTCTCGAAGCTGAACTCGACGCTTGCCGCAAGGCTCCGAAGGATGTGAAGAAAGTTGTTAGCGGCGACTGCTCACAGCTCGTAACTATCTACTATCCGATCAACAACTACAGCCTCAGCGCTCGCGAACAGAAAGTTCTCAAGTCAGTTGCTGACGTTATGCTCGCTCACCCCGAACAGAAATACCAACTCGTAGGTTGGGCTGACAACTGGACCGGCACAAGCGACTACAACGAAGGTCTCCGCTGGCGTCGTGTAAACGGCGTGAAGAACTACCTCGTAAAATGTGGTGTTCCCGAATCACAGCTGGAAGTTAACATCGACAACGCTAACCTCGTTGCTACTCCCGAATACGATGAGTTCAATGCAGGTGTTGTTGAAGCTAAGAGCGCTCCGCTCGATCGCGCAGTTACAATCCGCTTAGCTGACTAATTTAGCAGCATTCACAAAACCATAAAAAAGAGCGTCATTTCGACGCTCTTTTTTTGTGCCCGTTAAATTTAAGTTGTATGTTTGTACCCGATTCAGCGTGCAAACATACAAACTAAAATACCGCCGGTTTTCCCGACGGTCTTTGGAGTCTTTTTAATAAATGGTGATTAGCGGGGTAATAAATGGTGATTCACGGGGATAGATTTCAACCGACAATCTTCTGGAAATCGGGGAGGGGAGATACGCTCAGGTTGATCGGCTCCTTCGATACTGGGTGAATGAAGGAAAGATTGAAAGCCTGGAGCGAAATCCCTCCGTCGGGATTGCTGCGCCGTGCCCCGTACTTAAGGTCGCCTTTGATAGGATGTCCCATCGCGGCAAGCTGAGCTCGTATCTGATGTTTCCGGCCCGTCTTAAGCTCTACCTCAAGGGCAGAGTAGTTGTCGCCATAGCTCACCACGTTATAATCGAGCTCGCACCGCTTCGCATCGGGCGTCTTCTCGTCAACGATATATGACTTGTTACGCGCCGAGTCGCTTTTCAGGAAGTTTACCAATGTTCCGGCAGGGGTTTCGGGTTTCCCTTGCACCACGGCTCGATAAGATTTCTTGATCTCCCCTTTGCGGAGCATTTCGTTGAGACGTGTAAGCGCCTTGGAAGTCTTGGCGAAAATGACCAGTCCGGCTACAGGGCGGTCGATGCGATGCACGACGCCGCAAAACACGTTTCCCGGCTTATTATATTTCTCCTTAAGATATTGTTTGAGGGTCTCCACGAGGGGAGTGTCGCCGGTTTTGTCGCCCTGCACTATTTCGCCAGGCGCCTTGTTTACCACAATAATATGGTTATCTTCGTAAATTACCTCCATATCATTTAAAACTATATTATCAAAACGCCCATTCCTCCCCATTATTATTTGCCTTCCGAGTTGGTTGCAATCATTTAAAGGTTTGTTTATGGGTGATATCTACCGTCCGCAATGCTCGATGGAGAATCATCTGGCGGCGCAGTTATGGCGCCGATAAATTGAAAAAGGTATGCCTGGGATCGACATACCTTTTTCAGATTTTGTAGCGGGAGCAGGACTCGAACCTGCGACCTTTGGGTTATGAGCCCAACGAGCTACCACTGCTC
>JAFLTX010000038.1 GCA_022509145.1 Muribaculaceae bacterium
CCGCCGCCCCAGATTACGTTGAAACGGTCTACCTCCACAAAGCGGTAGCATCCTTCGGGTGAAAGTCGGAGCATTATCTCTCCGAGAGTGACTACTTTACTCATGTTGCAGTTTTCAGTTGTGAGGTGTGAGTTGTTAGTTGCATCTTAAAAGATGACAACCGACAACCCTCGTTGTTTATTTTTGAATATATTTTTTTCCGTTCTTTATCACGATTCCGCGGTAGTCTTCGCTTACTCTCTGGCCGTAGATATTGTAAATCACGTCAGAAGCAGCCGGTTCTTCGCCAATCACCTTGTCGACACCAACAGCCACGTTTACCAACACCGAACCGGACAGTCCCGTCAGGAACACACCCGATTTCACAGTGAAGGGCACCGACGAAGCCTTCCCCGTCCAGGTAGGATTCTCGGAATCATAGGAATCACTGTTTTCATCCTGAAGAGTCCATGAAGCACTGCCACCAGTACCTTCATTTGCGCTGAAAGTGATTGATTCGATATAATAACCTTCTAAGGCATTGAAGGTAATGGTATTTCTTGCATAAAGATGGATATTATTCGGATTTGTCTGAAACCTTACAAACTGCGACTCGTTAGCACCATCGCTTACGGAAAACGTCGCGAATTTGTTAAGATTGAATTGCACGCCGTCGAGCAACTGGTTGTTGGCGAGGTCGAGTAGGTCGGAAGCATTCCAATCGAAAGCAACGGAAGTATAGGCGTCATCGTCGCCACCGTTGTCGTCGCCGTTATCGTCATTCGAGGGGGCGAAATCAAAACCAGATAGATACACTTGATTGTTGGGCCAAAGCAGATAGGCAGTGCCTTTCTGAACATCTACATTATAGACAGGGTATATCTTGGTATCCGTCCCTTCGGGAGACTGAAAATCGTCAGCCGTAAAGGACTGATTAAATATAGTTTCATTATTCTGGCTCAATTGAAGAGTCCGTTCTCCAGTCCCACTATAATAGGCATAGATGGTAAGGGTTCCGTTGCAAGGGAAGGTAAAAATGCCCTTAGCTGAAGAATTTGTTCCATTATTTGAACTTCCACCGGGTTGATAATATCCGGCAATGGTGATATAATCATCCGGTGTGCCATAATTTACATTTCCGGTTTTAAATGCAGCGGATGAAGTTCCGGTAAAGGCTGCAGTAACTTCATTGTCCGTAACAGTCACATTAGTCGGATCTGTCGTGTTATCTGTAGTAAAGCGAAGGGTTGTAGGCTGATCCTCACCTTCGTCGTCACCCTCGTCATCATCGGCGGTATATTCGATAATCATACCGGTAATGGGAGTACGCTTTGACGCCGTCACAGTGATTGCGTCCTCGGCGCTTCCAGTCCATACATCGGAGCCGTCCTTTAAGGTTGTGCCATTTACATTTAAAACCCAATCTTTAGTAGGAGTAGTGCTGCTCCCGCCTGAGGGATCTTCTGTCATTACCTGAAACGTAATGCTCGTAACTTCAATATCTGTAAGATTGATAGTCATTACGTTGCCTCCATATAGGTTGATCCAAGTTCCTAAGGCGTTAGTCTTGCCGTATTTTACAGAATTGGAGGCCCCATTAGTGGAGAAAGACAACGATATGTTATCGTTTATTTCCCAGGTTTTTCCATCGAGTTCAGTAGAGTTGGCCATGTCGCTGAAATTCGGGACGCTCCAGTTCACTGTGGCGGCGTTGAGGCCTGTAGTGAGGGCAACGCCTGCAAGGAGGATAAATAGCTTTTTCAAAATGTTGATTGTTTTTATTTGTTTTTGTTTGTTTTAATTGTCTTATATCGTTTCCATCAGTTTGACGGCATCGACATACTGCACGATTCCTTCGGCCACTTTCTTGGCGTCTTGCATGGCATGCACCACGGTGGCGGGTCGGTTGGTGACGTCGCCGCCGGCAAAGACTCCCTTCCTCGTGGTCATGCCATAGGGTTTCTCGCGCGTCAGCACGTATCCTTTGTCGTCAACACTGATTCCCTCGGTCGACGACACTATCCGTGCTGCAGGCTGCGAGCCAACGGCTAGTATGAGCCAGTCGAGGGGCATCTCGCGGGTTTCGTATTCCACGCTTTCGGGGTCCTCCCCGATGCGCGTCTTGAGCGTTACCGACTCAAGGCGCCGTTCCTCTCCACCCTTAATGCTCGTTACCGAAGAGTTCCAGAGAAACTTCACTCCCTCGGCCACGGCCTCGTCGTATTCAGCCCTCAGGGCCGCCATCCTCGAAATGTCGCGATGGTAGATGATGCTGACTTCGGAGGCTCCGAGGCGCAGGGCCGTGCGGGCGGCATCCATGGCGGTGTTGCCGCAGCCTATCACTCCCACGCGGTCTCCCTCGCGGATCACTACCTCGTTTCGGCTGATGAGGCCGCTCTGATAAAGGCTCACCCTCCTCAGAAACCAGATGGCCTGGCGCACTCCCGGGTGATTCGCTCCCGGGATGTCGAGGGTCTTGGGACGACCGGTGCCGGTTCCCATAAATATAGCGTCGAACCCATCTTCAAAAAGATGGTCTATCTTATAGTCTTTTCCAATGGTGGTGTTAAGGTTGAACTTCACACCCAAATTTTCGATATTCTTGATTTCCCTTCTCACAACTTCCTTAGGCAGCCTGTATTCCGGGATGCCAAACATCAGCACTCCGCCCGGCTCGGGCTCCATCTCGAAAATTTCCACGCTGAATCCCTGCCGCGACAGGTCGGCGGCTATGGTCAGCCCCGCAGGCCCTGAACCGATTACGGCCACCCTTCCCCTACCCTTTTCGGGAATGGATTCATGGCGCCAGTTGGCCTCGGCATCAAAGTCGGCAAGGAAGCGCTCGAGCATTCCTATCCTTACGGGCTCTCCCTTCTTGCCCAACACGCATCCTCCCTCACACTGGCGTTCGTGGCCGCATACACGGCCGCAGATAGCCGGAAGGTTGCTGCGTTTTCTGATTATCTCGAAAGCATTTCCGAAATTGCCGCGCGCCAGTTCCGATATCCAGTCGGGGATATTGTTGCTTATCGGGCAACCCTTCTTGCAGCCGGGCACCTTGCAGTGGAGACACCGCTGGGCTTCCCTGATGGCCTCTTCAAGCGAATATTGCGGCAAAACTTCCTCAAACGTATTCGTATTCATCTTCTCTTTTAAAAAAGAGGGAATTGCCGGATTTAGAAATAGGGATTTAAATCCGGCAATTTCCACTCAATGACCCTAACACAATCTATTTTTACCTATGGACATGCTTGACTTTATCAATCAAAATCTTATATATTTTTTACCGTTAAGAATCACGATTCCGCGATAGTCTTCGCTTACGGGGCGACCCTGGAGGTCGTAGGCACGGCCGTCGTTGATTACGGTTTCAACACTATCCACACCGTTGTTGTTGTCGTTGTTGTTGTCGTCGTTGTTGTCGCCGCTGCCTTCGGCAGGTACAAACTCAAATCCGGAAATCATAACCTGGTTTACAGGCCAGAGAAGGGTTGCGGTGCCTTTGGCAACCTCGGTGGAGAGTACCGGCCAAACCTTCACTTCATTCTCTTCGTCGCCTATATTCACATATTCATCAGACGCGTATGCATGATTGAAAATAGTCTCGTCGTTCTGAATAAGCTCAAGGCTGCGGGGGTCGCCTTCCTGGTTGTTGAATACGTAGAGATAGAGTGTGCCGGCGCAGGGGAAGGTGAAGACACCCTTGTTGGTGGAGTTCACGCCGTTGGAAGACTTGCCACCGGGACGATAGCGATACTGGATTGCGTCGTATTCTTCGGCGGTGCCGTAGTTGAACGTATTGTCGTCGATCTGAGCGTTGGCAGAGTTGGAAGTGAACACTACGGAAGTGCCGTTGTCACTGAGAGTAACGTTCTGGGCTATTTCTCCCTGACCTACAAGGTCAGCCGTGAAGAAGAGGGAAGCCGACTGGAATTCGCCTTCGTCGTCGCCGTTGTCATCGCCGTTGTCGTCGCCGCCTTCGCCATTATCGTCGCCGGCTGTCTTATAGGTGATGTTGACACCCAGGAGTTGGGCTGCCGACTTGTCGGTGAATGTGATGCTCGTGGCGTTGCCTGTCCATGTGTCGGCATCGGCTGTGTAGGAGTTCTTGGCTTCGTCCTGGATGTTCCAGCCGGGGGTGTTGCTTGTACCTTCGGAAGTGTTCACAACAAACTGAATGGCGGTAATGGTCACCCCTTCTGCTGCCGTGAATGTGATTGCGTTCTTTGAATAGAGGTTGATGGTAGTGGGAGCGGAGGATGTCTTCTTGAAGATGATGTCCTTGTCGCCGCCGTTGTTGTCTAACGAGAAAGAGAGGTAGTCGTTGATGTCGAAGGTCATGCCGTCGAGCACGTCGTTGTTGGCAACTCCGTTGAGACTTGAGGCAAGCCAGTTGTAGGTAACTTCCTCGCCGGGATTCAGGGCCGCGGGGGTGTAGTCGATAGTAATGGAGGTGATGGAGGTCTTCGAGCCGCCGGTGAAGGTTACGCTCGATGCGCTCCCGGTCCATGTGTCGTCGTCGCCTTCGAGTGTCTGACCGTCGGCCGTCACTTTCCAGCCGGGAGTGGCGTCGGAGGTTTCGCCCTCGGTGAAGATGTCAAACTGGATGCTGTTGATTGTGGCGCCGGTAGCGCTTACTGTCATGGAGTTTTTGGAATAGAAAGCCACAACGGGAGCGGGAAGGGTGCTCACTGTGCGCAGGCGCACGTAGTTGTTTTCAGTAGCATCGGCGTTGGCGAAACTCACTTTCAGACAGTCGTTGATGTCGAAGTTCTCGCCGTCGAGCGCATAGTTGTTGCCCAGAGACTTAATCTGTTCAGCACTCCATGTTACGGTGGCTGCGTTCAGGGCCACGGCTGCCATGAGGGCTGCGAATAAGGTGAAAAACTTTCTCATGAGTTTTTAGTTTTAGATTGGATTTAATTGTTGAATTATTTGATGAGTATGATTTTTTTGTTTCGGATATACATTCCAGGTCCGGGGTTCGACACTTTGCGGCCCGTAAGGTCGTAGAGCGTGTCGTCTTCCTCGTCTGCCGCCGGTGTGATCACCGCTGCGTTGATGTCGCCCTTCAGGGCTTCGAAATCGGTGAAAAGGAGTCGCTCGCTCCTGAGGGCGTCTTTGAGAGCGAGGCCCGAGCCGAGCGAACGGTAGATGCCCCATTTGCCGCGCATGGTCGCCCCGTCGGTCGTTTCTCTCCACACCTGGATGTCTTGCTCCTCTACCTTGAGTATCTGCCTGCCGGTCTCCACATCCCTCAGCAGCAGGGTGTAGCGCCCGTGGCGCCCTACGGTCACCGTCTCAGTGGCCTCTACCCATTTCCCCAAAAGGGGCTTGAGGTCGGTCTGGGCCAGGTTGACGTTTGGCGACCCTTCGTAAGGCACATTGATCACCTGCAGCACCTGCCGTGAGTTACCCGTAGTGCGGCATGTAATGGTAAACACTGGATGTGCCACCTCCTCGCCCGAGCCCATCCCTTTTATCTGGTGGATGTGGCAGAATTCCGACGTGGTCTGCATCCCTTCGGGCAGGCGGAAGAGCCAGCGGTAGGAGATTGTCTCGCCGTCGCGCGCCACTGTGCCGGGCACCGCGTCCATGCACTTTATCTCGTTTCTCTGGCGGTCTACGAGTTCCGATTTGTTGCCGTCGGTCACCAGACGTCCGTTTTCGGAATAGTCTACATGGATATCGAAGGCAAATACGTATTTGCCGAGCACCGGGTCGGCCACCTGGGAGATGTGGTTGTACTCCGGATGTCTCATAAAGTCGTCGGGGGTCTGGATGCCGGTGATTTCGGCAAAATAGCCAGACTGCTCTATGAGCCGGTAGGTGTCGGTCTTCCCGTCGGCACTCAACACGTAGGGCGTCTGTGCCGACAGGGCAACGGGCAGCAGGATAGTTACCAGAGAGAAAAGTTTTCTCATGGGTTACTGTTTGATTATTTCAAAGTCGGCAAACCGAATTTCTTCGTCGCGGAGTTGATTTTCAGCCTCGCGGTTCTTGCCGAGCCAGCGGTAGAGGCCCCACTTGGGACGGAGACCGGCGGCGCCAGTGCGCCACATGTCGAGATTATCATCGGAAAACTGCAGCAATACCTCGCCCGTCTTAGCGTCTTTTATCGTAATGGAGTAGGCGCCGTCGGCAGCGAATTTAGCAGTCTCCTCAATCTCCACCCAGCGGCCTTTGAGTTTGTCAAGGTCAACCTTTGCCACTGTCTCGGCCTGGTCGCCCTTGGTACGGTCGTAGTAACGCACGCGCAGTTCCTGGCCACCTTTCTTAGTGGAATAGCAGGTGAGCGACATCAGGGGATTGCCTACCTCGGCGTTCTTCTCCTTGTTGTCGATACCCTTGAGTTGGTGCACATGGCTGAATCTTTCGGTAGTCTTGAAGCCTTCGGGAAGTTTCATTTTCCAGCGGAAGGTCATGGTTTCACCCTCGGTGGCCCAGAGTTCCTTCGGACTCTTGTTGTCGGTCTTCACTTCGTTGCGCTGACGGTCGGTGATGTTGCTCTTGCCGCGGTCGTCGTCGATCTTGGCATGCATCAGGAAGGAATATACGTCTTTCTTCAGGTCAGGGTCGTAGGTCTTTACGATATGGGGCACCGGGTTGTCGGCATGCTGGCGCGAGTTGTTGGGACATTCGGAGTGAATACCCATCTTGGCCAGATCTTCCTCCGCGGAGGCTGTGGAAGTGGTGGTGATGCCGGAAGCGGCCGATGCCTGGGGCTGAGACTGGGGCGCGGCCGGAGCGGGCGCCTGAGCCCTTTTCTTCTCCTGCGGAGCGGGGCGGTAGGTGGTGGCCAGTTTGTCGTTGAGGAAGTCTGCGGTGTTGAAGAATATCTCCTCCATTACGTCAGACACCTTGCTCGACAGGTTGTGGTCGTAATTCTCATACACGTCGAGGCGCACGTCGCCGCCGGCCTTGCGCAGGGCGTCGGCGAAGGATGTGCTCTGGTCATACTCCACGGTTACGTCGGCCGTGCCGCAGACGAGCATCACGGCGGGGATTTCCTCTTTCTTGGAGGGAATCAGGAAGATGCCGGAGTTGTTGCGGAGCACCTTGTCGTCGCGTCCCTTGAAGTAGTCGATGCGCTGCTGGTCTTTAGTCCTCTGCACAATGGCTGCCTTCGTGAGGTCGTAGATGCCCGAATAGCCCACCATGGCCTTCGTGCCGGGGGTCTTCATGGCTGCTACGGCTGCGAGGTGGCTGCCGGCTGACGTGCCCAGGAATCCGAAGCGCTGCGGGTCGACGTTAAGTTCCTTAGCATGGTCCATCACATACTTATATGCGTCGAGCACGTCCTGCACCGACACCTCCACTGTGGCGTCGGGCTGACCGGCGAGTACGTATTCCACACGCACTCCCGTCACGCCGTGCTGCTTGGCCATATACTGCGAGAGGGTCTTCGAGGAGGAGTTGTCGCCTCTCGACCAGCCGCCGCCGTGGATGTAGAACATTACGGGCGACGGATTTTCGGTATCGTCCGAGAAGTCTACCGTGATTTTAAGGTCGTATCCGGGACCGTGCTTGAAGATGATGTCTTCGGTGCGCACTCCTTTGTAGTCTTTCGATTTCAGCCTGTCGGCCGTATAGGTGAAAGGCACCAGAAGGTCGGGAATCTTGCTGAGATCCACGTCGGGGAGTCTTTCATACTTCTTCTGCTGCTGCAGGGAGTAGGTGCCGTCGGCGTTCTGGTCCATTTTCATGGCGTAGCGGTTGGTGGGCACCTTGTTGCTCTGGGCGCCGGCAGTGGCTGCGGCCAGAAGTCCGCAGCCTATTGCAAATGCCTTAAGGGTTGTTGATAGCCTCATGGGAGTGAGTATTGATTATGAAAAGAAACTTCCGCCGTTGATGTCGATATTCGAGCCTGTGATGTAGGATGAATCGTCGCTTGCGAGATATACCACGAGGTCGGCGCATTCTTCTGCCGTGCCTTCGCGGCGAAGGGCGTAACTTCCCTTGGCTCTTTCACGATTCTCCGGAGTGTTGAATCTGTCGTGGAACGAGGTGGCTATCGTGCCGGGGCAGAGGGCGTTTACACGGATGCCGTCGGGGCCGAGTTCCTTGGCCATGGCGCGTGTGAACGTAGAAACGGCTGCCTTGGAGGCTGCGTAGAGCGACGCACCGGCGCCGCCTCCGTCGCGGGCTGCCAGCGACGAGAAGTTGACGATGGAGGAGCCGTGCTGCATGTGGGGCACCACCTCGCGTGTGCAGAGCCATGTGCTCTTGAAGTTGACGTTCATAAGCGCGTCATACCAGGCTTCGTCCTGCTCGGTGATTTTCTTGCGACCCACGATGCCGCCGGCGATGTTCACCAGGATATCGATGTTTTCTCCGAAAGCCTTTACTGCCTCTTTTACAAGGTTGGCCACGTCTTCAGCCTTGGTCATGTCGCCCTTTACGGCTATGGCTGTGCCGCCGGCCTGCTTGATGAGTTCGAGGGTCTTGTCGGCTTCAGCCTTGTTGTTGAAGTAGTTTACAACCACTTTGGCGCCTTCGATGGCAAGTTTCATGGATACGGCGCGACCTATGTCGCGGGCGCCGCCTGTTACGATAGCAACTTTGTTGTAGAGTTTCATTTTTATTTAAGTTTTTAGTTGTTAGTTGTTAGTTTTCAGTTGTAGGTTTTAAGAATTCAGTTTTTATTTGCCGGGATTTTCTCGATCTTGCCTACCGTGAGGAATACGGCAAGCCAGGAGAGGGGCACGAGAGCAGCCAGCAGTCCGAAGAGCAGTATCCAGTTGGATATCAGGTCGGAGAAGAGGATGGCGATAATGGTGCCAAGAACGGCTGCCGCTCCGCCGAGTCCGGCAAGCGAGCCTACTGACTTGCCGCTGTGGAGGTCGCTCGGGAGGGTCTGGAGGTTGACGATAAAGAACTGGAACCCTCCGAGCACGAATGCCATGCAGATAACGGCAAGTATCACGGTCTGGGCTATTACGCTGCAGATGATGGCCGGGATGATGATGCATCCGCCGACGATGATGGCGCACTTGCGGGCAAAGTTTACGGTCTTGCCCTTGCTGATGAGCCAGCCGGAGAACCATCCACCGATTATCGAGCCTAACGCGGCGCCGGCGTAGGGAACCCATGCCGAGAAGGCCACCTCCTTAATGTTGAGGTTGAAGACGTCGGTGAGGTATAGGGGAAGGAACGTAACAAACATCCACCATATAGGGTCGAGGAAGAAGCGGCCGAGTATCACCGACCAGTTCTTTTTCTCCTTGAGTAGTTGGCCCCAGGTCAGGCCCTTTTCGTTGGGGTCGGGGGTTGTCTCGCCTCTCCCTTCGAGGATATACTTGCGTTCCTTGTCGGTTACCCACGGGTGCTTCTCGGGGTCGGCGCGGTTGATAAACATCCAGAGGCCCACCCATATGATGCCGAGACCGCCCACGATGACGAATGTCCACTGCCAGCCGAAGGCCAGGAAGAGCATCAGGATGATGATGGGGGCAAGCACGCTGCCCACGGAAGCGGCGGCGCCAAAGAGGCCCTGGGCCAGGGCGCGCTCCTTCTGGGGGAACCAGATGGCGTTGCTCTTGGTGGTGCCGGGCCATGGACCCGCCTCGCCCAACCCCAACATCACGCGGAAGGCTGTAAGCGAGAAGAGACCGCGCGAGAGGGCCGTAAGTGCGTCGGCCACACCCCATACGAGGGCACTCCAGAAGAAACCCTTGCGGCAACCTATCTTGTCGTATATCTTGCCCGATATCATCTGGCTTATGCCATAGGCCAGCATAAAGAAGATGGTAATGGTGCCGAGAAGGTCTTTCGCCCTGGCTGCGGCGTCGGGCGACGAGGGGTCTACAAGCCCGAGGTCTACGGCCATGCCTTCCTGCACGGTGACATACGTCTTGCCGTCTTTCTCCTTTATTTTGCCCAAGTCGGCCGGTATGTCGGTCACTTTACCCGTGTTGTTGACCAGTCTGTAGCCTTCGGGGGTACGGGTGGCGATATACTGCTCGCCGGGGGCGTCGGGCTCGGATACGAGTTGGTAGTCGACGTTGGCCACCCACATGTAGTTGAGGGTGCCTCGGTCAAGATAGTTTATGATGGTGATTGTCATTATCAGACCGATAATCACCCATCTCATTCCTTTGATTTTCATTTCAGGAAGTCTTCGCGTGCGGGGGAGAATGTGTCGATTAGAATTCCGGGCTCGAGGCATACGCAGCCGTGGAGCACGTCGGGAGCCACATAGTAGCCGTCGCCTGCCGTGATTTCTCTCTTTTCATCGCCTATAGTCAGTTCGAAGCGGCCGCTGACCACGTAGGTGGCCTGGCTGTGAGGATGGGCGTGAAGCGAACCTACGGCACCCTTGTCGAAATTCACCTTCACCAGCATCAGGTCTTTGTCGTAACCCATAATTTGGCGGCGTACGCCTTCTCCAACTGTTTCCCACGGCATCTCTCTCTCGATCTGCCAAACATCGCTTGTAGTTTTCATGATTGTTACTGTTGTATAGGTTGATAATTGTTGTTTTGTCTGCGGGTAGTTATTCAGCCGTCACCCTGTATTCTCCATCTTTGCCGGCTGTAAACCTGGCCTTGCGTCCGTCGGGTCCGTAGGTGATTTCCACCACGGTCGACTCGGGACTGTCGTCTACAATCCTGAGGTCGGTAACGGAGGTCTTGGTACCCTCGGCCGTCTCTCTCACCACGTCATAGTGGCCGTGGGGCTCGATGACGGTGGCGAGGGTGCAGTCGGAGGCTTTCGGCACATTCACTATCCATCCTTTTTCCTCCCGGAGGTTGAAGTTCGGATCATTGGCGCCGAGATGCACGATGTGTCCCTTGACAGGCGACGTGGAGGCCGTGGTGAGGGTATACATGCGGTCGCCATTGAAGAATGTGAACTGCAACGGGGAGTCGGGGTCTTTCGGTTCGCATGTCGCGTCGAGCCATATATGCTGATAGCCGTGGCCCTCGCCAAGCGGCTCCAGTCGGGTGAGGCTGCGGTGTTGGTCGGTGTTGGTAGACACCATATGTCCCCTATACCAGAAGGGGAGGTCGTAGGAATTCTCGCGCTCCGACGACACGCGGGTAAGATCGAGCACCACCGGGAATTCAAGGCCGGGGAGGGTGGCATACATCAGGGTGCGCTCCGTTCCGGCGCCATAGTCGGCGTATGCGTTGTTTTCCCTCGCCCTCATGGCCTGCAGGCTGCCGTCGGGAGAGACGTATTGGTCTACGAAGTCGGAGTGGTGTTTGCTCGACACCTTGTAGACGCCCCCGAAGTGGGAGGTGCGGTTGGCCACGAGGGTATTGTGGGCCACCGATTGCTTGCAGAAGGTGTCGTTCTCCTTTGTGTAGTGTCCGCTGTTTTTGGCTTCGAGATTTATGAAGCGAGAAGCGCCGTAGTCGGGCAATATCTCTTTTCCGTTGTCGTAGAAGGCCATCGTGAGTTTGTCGTAGTGGCCGTGGCTCAGTCCGTGGCTCGTGGCCTTCATGGTCAGGGCTGTATTGCGGCCGTCGGCCGTGTCGCGGATGATTCCGAAGCCGCCCTCCTTGCCGTCGCGGCCGTCGCGGAGCACGGTGGTGCGGAACGGTGGCTCCTTCCCTTCGCCTCTCTCCACAGCCTTGGCCAGCCTGTAGCCTCCTATGCAGGGGATGCAGTCTTCATGATAGTTGCGGGCTATATAGGGCAGCATGGCGTTGTCAGGCTCCACGGCATGGAGGATGTTGGCTGCGTAGACCATCTCCTGGGCCGAAAGGCCTTTCTCCATAGCGTCGTTGATATGCATGAATTCTCCCTCGTAGCTGAGTTGGAAGAGGGTGTCGAAGGCTTTCGAAAGGATATGGTCGCGCTTTTCAAACACTCCGATTTCGGGGCGAGAGTGGTTGATACACTGGGCAAATATCACGAAGGGCCAGAGGGCATATCTCTGATAGTAGGCGCCTTCGGTAAAATAGCCGTCGGGAGAGAAGAGCTCGTCCATCTGCTGAAGGAATCCTCCGTTTTTGCCGGTGAGGTCGGTGCCGTAGAGGGCCTTGTCGACCAATTCCCGGCGGTCCATCGCCAGACCGGCCATGCCGACGGCTGCCGTAGCCCATGTGCCGTGGTTGTGCATCTTGTTGAAGGTCTTCAGGTTGGCGCGGTTGTCTTCGGTGCCGGTCATGATGAACTCAGCCATCGGCACCAGCAGGTTCTCCTCTATGTTTTTGCGCCGGGCTTCGCTGAGAGTCTCGCGGATACAGTCGTAGGCTATGGCCGTGTGCACAAGCCATACGCTCTCGTTGAGGGTCTGCCAGAAGAGTTTGCCGGGCACGGGGCTAAGGCCCAGTTGATGGTAGCCCAGTGTGGGATAGAGCCGCGCATAGGCCTCGAGCATGTCGGCCACTCTGTCGGCATATCTCTTGTCGGAGGTAAACTGGTAGGCCACTCCGCAGTCCATCATCTCGTAGTAGTTCGCCTTATGGCGTTCGTGCACGGGTCCTCCCCCGCCGTCGCAGGGCTCCGGAATCTCTATGGGAGTTTTTAGCGCCGCCTCGGCGTTGGCTATTATCTTGTCGATGCTCTTCTTGAAGAGTGGCGCATCGTCGAGGCCGTTCTTCATCTCGGTGAGTTCCGTGGTGTCGAAAAGCAGCGAGGGGTGGCCGGCGCATAATCCGAGCAGCGGCATTGCCGCAAGCATCAAGAGGGAGATATATCGCTTTAATGTTTTCATATAATTTGTTTTATCAGTTGAGAAAGATTAAGGGGGGAGTTATTGCTCCACGTTTCTGTTTGAAAGTATCCGACCTGAATTATTAAACACGCAGTCTTTCACGGTTATGTCTTCCCACGAGGTTTCGTCGAGCCGGATGCTGTAGCCTCCCTGTCCGCTCAGGGTAAACGTGCAGTTTTCCACTTCTAATTTCTGCGGTCCGATAAGCCGCAAGACGCTGCCGCGCTGGCGGTTGCAGCAATCGGTAAACGTGCATCCGGAGATCGTCACGCAGGGTCCGGACGTAGATTCGTCGCTGCCGCCGCGGTAAATGTTGATGGGGATGCCCAGCATGTGGGAGAAGGTGCAGTCGCTGATTATGATGTGCTCGGCGCTGTAGCGTCCCTTGTCGTCGGTCTCGTCGGCAAGGGATATGGCGTTGCCGGAAAGGTCGGCAAAACTGCATCCCGTCACGGTTATCTCTCCGGCAAAGGTGCCTTTGGTGCCTCTTATGGCGCAGCAGCCGCTTTCGGGCATATTGATGAAACTGCAGTCTCTCACGCTGAGGGAATATGGCTCGAGCATGGCCGGGGCGGTGGCTATGGCGTTATGGACCACGGTGTGGCCCTGCTGCAGGGCGCCGTTGAATGTAACGCCGCTCACCTGGAGACTGCCGCCGTCGGCTATGGTGATGAAGTTGCCCGCGCTGCTGCCGGTCCAGCGAAGTTCGGTGGAGTTGCCCTTAATCACCGTAGGGCGGCTAATCACGAAGGGTTCCGTGCGGTAAACCACTCCCTCCTCGAGCTTGATGGTTTCCCATTCCAAGGCGGATTGGGCAGTATGCCTAAGTGTGCCGCATTGCGCCCGGGCAGCCTCGCGTCGGGCAGAGATTTCGGCGATCACACCCGCTTTCACGGGCTCAATCACATTGTCGACAAACTCCACGCCTGCGGCCTCATCCACTATGGTGAAGGGGTCGGCGGCGGTGCTCATGATTACGTTGCGGGCAAAGACGCACTTCTCGGGGGCCTCGGTGCGCTCGGCGTCGCAGCCGGTGCCGAATTCTATGTTGGAACAGTCTACGAAGAGGTTGTCGGTGACTGCCACGTCGCTTACCCTAACATAGCGGTTGGGAAGGGAGTTGGGCACCGAGTTCATGATGGCCAGGGCGGAGAAGAAGCGGGTGCCCTGGAGTTGGCAGAAGGTGTTGCCCTTCACGATATGGCCGGAATCCACTATTCTTACCCCGCCGGTGTTGCTGCCCAGCATTCCGCAGAAGGTGTTGCCCTCCACGGTGTTGCCCTTGCCGTGGCGCAGGGCCACTACTCCCTGGCAACGGTCGAAGAAGTTGCCGCGCACCACGTTGCCCGAGGATTTCACAGAGATTATCTCCACCTCGCCGTCGCAGCTTTCAAAGTAGTTGTCTTCCACCACGGTGGCCGATGTTTCGTAAGCCTGCTGCGAGGTGCCGATCCTCATCGTTTCGGCCCCGTTGGAACCGTAGACGGGTCGGTGGCCGAAATAATTATGGTCGATTCTGTGTCCGTTGTCGAGGCTTCGGGCGTCGTTGAGATTCACGAGCAGCGTCACTCCAAGACTGAGTTTGCCTGTGAGGCTGCAGTGGTCTACGCGGTTTCCTTTGCCGTGAAGCACGATATAACTGCTCACGATGTCGCGCCTGGCGGGGTTGCAGCCATCAAAGAGGCAGTCGGTAAGTCGGCATGCGTTTGCCAGTTCTTTGCCGATTCTGAACTCCACCACGTTTCCCTTGGCGGGATGGGCCTTCACGAAGTCGATTGAGGAGACCGTAAGCGAGTCGCCGGCAATTTTAAGAGAACTCTTTCCGGAGAGGATTACCTTCCCCGGGTGGAGGGCACTGACGCACACGGGCACACCGGGCGCCCTCCATTTCAACTCAAGGTCTTGATAGTCGCCGTCGGAGATGCAGATGGTGTCGCCGGCCGCTGCGCGGCTCAGCGCCGCTCCAACTTCCTGAAGGGGCACTACGGTGGCGCCCTGTGCAGCCCGGGGAAGCGCCCAGGCTGCCACAGCCATCGCGATTGCAAGAGTTTTTCGTAATTTCATTCTGGCGTAACTAATGTGTAGGGAATGATCATTACGTGTTGTTTGCTGCTTATAATCTAATTTTACTGCTTATAGTCGTGTTTCATCCAATACATATCGAAGGTCACGCTCGACGAAGAGGGTGCGTCGGTATTGTTGTAGGGACGGAAGTCGATATGCTTGATATGAAGCACACCCATACGGCGCACGTTTTCAGCCCTGTTGCTGCTGTTGAGACCCTTGTGGTTGTAGTAAAGCACAAGGATATAGACGTCGACGTCGGTGTTGAGCGCTTGCCCTACGGTAAAGACATCGGGAGCAAACTTCGTGTTGTTAAGGGAGTTAGACATGCCGCTTATGCTGATGTCGCCTATCTTCTTGGCATCGACGTCGAGGGGATAGGTTTCCTCGTCGAGACGGTCGAGGGTCTTGGTTCTTACCTTTTCTATCAGTTTTGCATGGGCTGCATTGCCATTGTCGAGGGTGAGGAACGAGAGCACGGGCGTGCCGTAACAGTTGGCGTTGGCGCCGGTTACCCTGAAGTCGTTAGAGGAGTTGTTTTCAGTAAAGATGTTTTTCAGCATCGAGGCGCTGCCGGCCGGAGAGTTGATCTGCAGGTGGCCCGCGCTCACTCCCGTGAAGAAGAAGTAGGGCACTACGGAATCATATTCGCTCTGGCTTACGGCGGGCTCCTGAGCCGCCGAACATGTGCCTTCCTGATATTTGAACGATATGGGGTCGAGGTCGCGCCACATGGAGTTTGCGTAGGCCAAGCCTGTCTGCGGGGAGAAGAAGGAGGTAAACTCCTCTACGTCGCGTCCCTGGGCCCATACCTTGCGGTTTTCCCAGAAGAGCACCATGGGCACCGTAACGCGGAATTCGGGCACGAGCACATTGCGCTCCACTCCGTCGAAATATTCAATCTCAAGGGTAGCCACATTTTCGCCGTCGGCAAAACCTGCCAGTTCAGGCACGATAAACTTCAGCGTTTCGGGAGTCTGCTGTGTGATAAGGCATTCCTCTCCGGCGAGAAGCACGCGGTCTACCTTGTCGAGGTATTGCCCGCCCAGCGTAACCGTCTCGCCTATCGAGGCGCTGGAGGTCGACACGTCGGTCACGTTGGGCTGGAAGCGGGCCATCACCACGGTTATTTCGGAAGGATCGGTGGTGATGAGCGAGGTGCCGTCGAAATATTCGAAACTGATGTTGGCGTTGTCTGCCTCCACATAGGGCACCTTCACAACTATTTCGCTGTCGCTCTGGCTGATGATTTCCGCCTCGTGGGGCTCGTTGCCGGGCGCGGAGAAGAGCACTCGGGTTATCACACTCATCTTCTTACCGAAAATGAGCATGTTGGATGAGAGCTCCACGTCGCCCGGAAGGGTTGCCAGGTCGGCCTCGGGTGCCGGATAACTGATTATGAAGTCTGTGGCCGACGAGCCGCTGCCCACGGAGTTGGAGAGGGTGATCTTACCCGTGGAGGCCTGTGCCGGCACCTTGATTATAATCTGCCTGTCGCTCACCCTCTGGGCCACTATGGCGTCGGTATCACCAATCTTGGCGGCCACCACGTTGTTGAGCGAGGTGCCTTTTACCGTGATTTCACAACCGGCGTATCCTTCGGCGGGAAGGAATGTCTCCACTACGGGTGCGCTTTGCACCATATCGTCGGTTAAGGAGTCTTCGCAGGAAGCCAACGTGGCCGTTACTGCGACCGCTGCCAGTATATATAATGCTTTTATCTTCATGTCTGTCAAGATATTAATAGCCGACGTTCTGGGCGGCGTTGGGGTTGATGTTGATTACGTCGATAGGCACGGGCAGCATTGTCTGCCAGTCTAAAAGGGGATTTACGACATAACTGTAGGCTGAATAGAAAGCCTCGCCGGCTATGTAACTGTTGACGGTCTCGGTAGCCACGCCCCATCTCAGAAGGTCGAACCAGCGCTGGTTTTCGAATGCCAGTTCGAGCCTTCTCTCGTTGCGCACGGCCATCCTGAAGTCGTATTTCGACGCCACTTCCGCTGCCGTGTAGGCCTCGAGGCCGGCTCTTTGGCGTATCATGTTGAGATACGCAAAGGCTTCCGAGGTAGGTCCGCTGAGTTCGTTGGTGATTTCAGCGAGGAGCAGCGCTATGTCGGCCACACGGATCACGGGCCAGTCGGCGTCGCCGTCATACTGGGTGGTGATGGG